>DAOWFV010000246.1 GCA_030637805.1 Acidobacteriota bacterium
CTGGGGACCCACCAGAAATACCGAGGCGTCGAGGTCGGTCACCGCCTCCAACGCCCCGCGGACGATCGCCTGGGGCGCCCCATCACCGCCCATGGCGTCCACGGCAATGGGTCGCGGATCGCTCATCAGCTCAATCGAGCTCTTCGACCCGGATGACCTCGCGACCCTTGTAGCTCCCGCAGTGCGGGCAGACGTGGTGCGGCGGTTTTGCCTCGAAGCACGAGCTGCACAGGCTCCAGCCCGGCGGCACCAGCGCGTGATGGGAGCGGCGCTTGTCACGCCGCGTCCTCGAAATCCGTCTTTTCGGGTTGGCCATTTTCAGACTCCGTTTCCCTGGTTTACATCAGTTCAACTGCTTTGTTCACTGCCGCCGAGATCCGCCAGCGCCGCCCAGCGGGGATCGATCTCCGGCTGGCATCGGCAGGCGCCCTCACGGTTGCGGTTGGCGCCACAACGAGGGCAGAGACCGGCGCAGTCCTGGTCACACACGATTTTGATCGGCAAGGCGAGGACTATCTGCTCCGCCGCCAGCTCCTCGAGGTCGAGCTCGGTACCGTCGAGGAAGACGACATCGAGGTCCTCCTTTCCAAGGCCGAGCTCTGCATCCAGGGGAGCGGTTGAGGGAAGCCGGTACTCCACCGAGAAACGCTCCTCCACCTCCCACAGCACCGGTTCAAGACACCGGGAGCACGTCAGTGGTCCCTCGGCGACCCACCGCCCCGACACCGCGTAGCCCTCGCCCAGCGGGCGCACCTCTCCCTCGAGGCGGACCGAGATCGGCGCCACCACCTGGTTGGTGTCCACCTGCTCGGGCGCCACAACGAGCACCTCGTTGATGCTCAAAGGCTCGGCGTCGATTTGGCTCAGGTCGATCTTCACACATACCTCTCCCCAAAAGGGGACCGGAAGTATAGCATCATAATGAATTAGGAATTAGGAATTGTCTCCGGCTGGATACTCGTCGCTCGTCGCTCGATGCTCGATGCTCGATGCTGGTCTCAGATCTCAGGTCGCAAGGAAATATTCGGCTGGGCTCCTGGTCTTGAACCCTGTGACCTGCGACCTGTGACCTTCCCCTTTTTCCCTCTTCCCCTCTTCTCTCTTAACTTCTTAACCTATTGATTTTGGGCCGGCAGGCCCCGGCTTTCCACCCGACCGTTGGCGAGAACTTTACGGTCGCGAGGGGTCGACCTGGGGCACATCGGTGGCCAGGGTGAGGACGGCCACACACGCGCCGAGGGAGGCGAGCGAGATGAAGGTCCACAGGGTGCTGCCCACGACCGGAAGGAAGCGCAGCGCGAGCAGCGCCAGGATGCCCACGAAGACCTCCAAGGTGATCGGTACTGGATGGTGCACCCACCTCCGCAGCACCGCCGCGCCCAGCCAACCGCCCACGACGGTGAGGCCCGCCGCCTTGGCGGCGAAGAAGAGGACCCACAGGGCGGCGACCAAGGCCGGGCCCAGTCCGGGGCCGAGGCCGAGAACCGCCACCAGAGCCGCGAACCAGGTGAGCCAGACCATCACGCCCAGGACCGGCACCCTCAGACCCAGGGCCGGCAGCGCCCAGATTCCGTAGCGCATGCGGGTGGGGAAGAGAAAGGCCAGGAAGGTGGTGACCAGCAGCCAGCCTCCCGAGGTCAGGAGACGCAACGCCAGATCGAGGGAGGCGGAGCGGTTACCTGCCACCGAGGGCGCGAGACTGGCCACGGAGGCTAGAGCGAGCACCCGCCCGCCGACCGTGGCGCCGGGGGCGACATCCGCGCGGCCGAAGACCGCCACCAGGTGGTGACCGACCTCGGCGCCAGGAGCCATTCGGACACTACCGCCCACCGCCACCGCGTCGCCGCTGACCCTGGCGTTCGGACCGAGTTCGAGATCGGCGCCGAAGACCACGACATCGCCCTCGATGGGTTCGTCGATCCGAAGATCTGCGAGGACGGAGTTCCGGCCCGGCTCCGCGGTGGCCGAGCCGGCCATCACCAGGGACACGAGCAGGAATGCGAAGCCGAGGCTCAGTCGTCGGCGCGCCACGGCGAGACCCTCCGCCAGCGCAGGGCAGCGATGCCCACCACCACGAGGCCGAGGAGACTCAGCAGGGCCGCTCCCGCGAGGACCGCCGGATCGATGACCGCACCGGCAGCGCGGGCACCGGTGGCGAGAGCCGTGCCCCAGTCCGATGCGCCGGAGGCGAGTGCCATCCAGCCCTGCGCCGACCACATGGGCAGAAGAGCGACCATCCCCGCACCCGGCACACCGCCGACCATCACCGCACCGAGCAGGGCGACCAGAAGCGAGGCCGCCACCGGCAGCAACGCGACGATGCGGCGGCGAACCCGAACCGGCCGCAGAGCAGAGCGCACGCCCTGCTCCACCGTGAGGTCGGCGGGTGGAATCGCTTCGGACAGGATCCGTACCAGGGCGAGCTCGGCAGCCGCAACCTCGCGGCAGCCGGGGCAGACCTCGACGTGCTGCCGAACCGCCGGTTCGAGGCGGTCAACCTCACCTCTGTGCTCGGTGAGGATCTCCTGAATTGTCTGGCAGTCCATCGCCACCTCGTGCCTCCTCTCGCCCATGGTACCGCCCTAGAGAAAGGCGGCCAACGCCTTTCGTAATACGGAGTGGGCTCGAAAAAGTTTGTTCTTCACGGTTCCCAGGGGCATTTCCTTGAAATCAGCGATCTCCTGGTAGCTGAGCCCGGCAAAGTGGCGCAGCAAGACCAGCTCGCGGTACTCCGGCCGCAGCTCATCGATGACCTGACGGAGCTCCGAGGCCAACTCGCGGTTCTCCAGGTGGCCCAACGGGTCCTTGTCGATGTCCGCCACCACAACCTCGACCTCCTCCCCGTCCTGGTCGGTACGGTAAAGGGAAACGGTTTGCAGCCGTCGCCGGCGCAGCTGATCGATGCCGAGGTTGTGGGCTATCCGGAACAACCAGGTAGAGAAACGGTAGCGTGGGTCGAAACGCTCGAGCGCGGACCAGGCCCGGACAAACGCCTCCTGGGACAGCTCGCGCGCCAATTCGAGATCGCCAACCAGCTGGCTCAAAAAAGCGGTCAGCCGCCGCTGGTAGCGGCGAACCAGGGTGCAGAATGCCTCTTCGTCGCCGTCGAGGGCGAGCTCGACGAGACGTTCGTCGGTTGGAGGCGCGGTCTTCTCCGTCACGGTCACCGATGATAGCGCGGCAGGTCGCAGGTCGCAGGTCCCACATCGCAGGTCTCAGGTCTCAGGTCTCAGGACGCAAATCACACATCGCAAGTCGCAGCAACATCGTCGGCTGGATTCCTGGACGTCAAGCCTTTTCTGCGACTTTCGTCATTTTTTCAATGAAGCCTGAGACCTGAGACCTGTAGCCTGAGACCTGAAGCCTGGGACCTGAGACCTGTGGCCTGATCCCTGTGACCTGCCGCGGTCTGATAGACTGGCGCCGGAGGTGCGTGCGTGCGAAAACTGCATTGTCTGACCTGGATGCTGGTCCTGGCACTGGTGCTGTCGGTGATTCCCGGAGCCGCCGACGAGCAGGAGGAGAAACCAGCACCGATCGGTGGACTCACCTTCGTCGACGAGCTCGAGGTGACCATTGCCAATCTCGTGGTCTTCGTCACCGACAAAAAGGGCAAGGCCATCACCGACCTGAAAAAGGAGGATTTCGAGGTCTTCCAGGACGGCGAAAAGAAGAATATTACGAACTTCAAGCTCTTCACCGACGAGATCATTCGCCATCAGCTCGAGGCGCAGGAGCGCCAGGCCGCCCCGGGCTCCACCCCCGGTCCCGAGGCCCCGGTGGGGCCTGTTCCGGTTCACATGGTCCTCTACATCGACAACGAGAATCTCGATCCGCTCGACCGCAACCGGGTGCTCAAGCAGACCAGGGAGTTCATCGAAACGAACCTCCATCCGCCCACGAAGATGATGGTCGTGAGCTACCAGCGCTCGTTCACGGTCCTCCAGGAGTTCACCTCGGACCCGAACGAGGTGCTGGCGGCCATGCGCAGCGTGCGCAAGCACACCGGCGGCCACACGTCGCGCGACGGCGACCGCCGGGACATCATCGACAGGATCGATAAGATCGAAGCGGAGAACCTCTCGGGTTCCAGATACTCCGGACAGGCGGAAGGCAGCGCATGGAACGAGGTCTACCGCCTCATCGAAAACTTTGCCAAGGAGGAGGTGAACAGCCTGATGTTCACCATGGACGCCATGCGCCAGGTCATCACGACCCTCTCCGGGCTTCCGGGCAAGAAGGGCGTCATCTACATTTCGAACGGCCTGCCCATGACTCCCGGGGTGGAACTCTTCTACGAGCTCAGCAGGGTGACCCAGGACTCCTCCGTTCTCACGAAGATGTTCGACTTCGACCGTTCCAGGCTGTACCAGCAGCTGGCGGCGACCGCCAACGCCCAGGACGTGACCCTCTACACGATTAGCGCCGCGGGCCTCGACATGGGCAGCGGGTATAGTGCCCAATACTCCAGCGCCCAGGACGGGCTCTCCGCCTCGGTGGGTTCCCATAACATGACCGACTCCTTGAGGTTCCTGGCGGATGAGACCGGGGGCATCTCCATCATCAACACCAACGACGTGAGCAACGGGCTCGAGCGCGTCGCGCAGGATATGTACACCTACTTCTCCCTCGGCTACCCCCTGCAAGCCAGCGGCAGGGACAAGGTCCACAAGGTCAAGGTCAGACTGCCGGAGCACCCCGAATACAAAATCCGCTACCGCTCCCGGTTCGTCGAGAAGTCCAGGGAAACCCGGGTCCAAGATGCAGTCGTCTCGAGCCTCGCATTCGAAGTCGACGACAACCCGATTCTCTTGGAGGTCGAGACCGGGACACCCTCACCCGCGAGCGAGGAGCGCTGGCTGCTTCCAGCTCATATCTCGTTCCCCCTGAACAAGATAGCCTTGCTTCCCGAGGGCAATGACTACGTAGGTCGAGTGGTGCTTTTCGTCGCCGTCCGCGACCGCGACGGCCGGCGCTCCGACATGGTCCGCCAGGAGCACGAGGTGCGGATCCCGGCGGAGGAGTACGAGATCGCCGCGCGCCGGCGTTGGGGCATCGACACCAGGCTGCTGATGGAGTCGGGCCACTACAAGATCGCCGTCGCCCTGCTCGACCAGGTGACACACCAGGACTCATACAAGACGATCAACACCTCGGTCCATCCAAACAAGTAGCTATTTTTACTCAGAAATCCTCAATCCGGCAGGCCGCGAACAGTGTCCGGAGATCCGGATAAAGCCTCCAGAATCATGCGCCCTTTGTGGTAGTCGAAAATGACGCGGTACCTGCTCAGGAGAGAGTTGCCAATCACGCCGTTGAGCTTCGGGATGTTGCGCACGGCCGGGATCCGATACGACTCCATCCACGCCGTCTCGACGTTCTCCGTGATGAATGACCCCAATTCCAGCCGGTGTATCGGCGCGACAACCACCAAGGTGTCGCCGACCACGCCGACGCTCCCGCCGAGGCTTCGCTCGGCCGGTGGTTTGAGCTGCCGCCGCGATCTGGTAATCAAGTTCAGGTAGCGGCTCGAGCCGGTGTCCACCAGAAGTCTGACCGGAACCGGTTTCTTTCCCGCCTCCACGACGACGCGCGCCGTCACCACCGGACGGCGGTCGACGATCTCCAGTGGCAGCTCCTCACCCCGACCCTGGTAGAGGAAGGTCTGAGGATGGTGGAGAAGGAGACGCCGCCCGACCGGGTCGATCTCGACCACGTAGCGTTCGAAGAGATCGGCGCCGAGAAATCCGTGGATATCGCGGCCCGCCATCGCGGCGAGCCTTACGCCGATGTCGTGAACCACGAGGGGCGCACGAATAAGCTCGAAGCCGAGGCTGCGGATTGAAACCTCCTTCGTGATGTGCACCCGGGTCGCGCCGGATCCCATGCCCCGGGCGAGGCCGACATCACCCACCTCGAGACCGAGGGCTTCGGCGAGAAAGGGGTCGGTGATCGCACTGTGAGTCGCCCCGGAGTCGAGCATGAAATCCATGAGCGGCGAGTCACCAATCTTCACCGGGACCAGGATGAGCCGGGCGAAGGCCTCGTAAATGAGCTCGTGGTCACACGGGGGCGGGCCATGCTCGAGCCCCGCTAGCCCTCCAGTTCCGCCAATCACGGCGATGGCGGTCAGGATCGACAGCGTGCGGCAGGAGGAGGCCATCATCGGCCACCGAGTCTAGCACCTCGCCGACCATCAGCCGGGATGAGTAAGCTAGCCCGCTTGATGGAGGTGGCCTGCATCACGAGTGGTCGCGAATCGGCGTGCCCAGCACCCTCTCGGGGAGTGCGGCCTATTTCAGCTCCACCAACAGCTCGCCGCTCTCCACCGTGGCGCCGGCTTCCACGTGGACCGCGGCCACCCGACCGGCCTGCTCGGCGGCGAGCTCGTTCTCCATCTTCATGGCTTCGAGCACAACCAGCGGCTGCCCGGGAGACACCTCGTCGCCCGGCGCCACCTTGACCGCCACCACCTTGCCGGGGATCGGCGCCGAGAGCCGGCTGGGGCCCCCAGCCTGGGTGGCGGTGACGGCCTCCATCGCCTCGACCGGTGTGAGCACCGAGAACTCGAACTCGCGCTCGCCGACGGCGACCCGCCAGGTGCCGTTGCCGCTGTTGTGGTATGTGACCTGGAAGCTGCGGCCGTCATCGGGGAATCGTAGGGAGGCCACCGCCCCGTCGAACGGGACCAGCTCGACCGGCCGACGGCGACCGTCGACGACCACCTCAAACCCTCCACTGTTGGGCTCCACGTCCACCTCGCGGGAGGTGCCCGGGCCACGCACGACCCACTTCATCGGGGGAACCTCGAATGGAGCTGACGAGCGCCTTCCCGCCACCAGGCGCTGTCGGCGCCGCCGGCGAAGGGATCCCCGGCCAGGCGGCGGGCGTTGGTGGTGGCGAGACAGGCGGCGGCCACCACCGCGGCCTCCTCGGCCTCCTGGTCCTGCCGATCGGCGAGCTCGTGGAGCTTCGCTGCGCCCAGGAGCTCGTCGAGGAAGCCTGTGTGAAACTCCGCGGCGCGGAAGGCCTCCATCTCGACCAGGATTCGGAACAGTCCGAGGGTAGTGGCGATGCCGCGAATCTGGTACTCGGACAGGGCGCGGCGAAGACGCTCGACCGCCGCCGCGCGGTCAGGCGCCCAAACAACCAGCTTCGCCAGCATGGGGTCATACTCGAGCGGAACAACGCTCTCCGCCAGAATCCCCGAATCCACCCGCAC
>DAOWFV010000253.1 GCA_030637805.1 Acidobacteriota bacterium
GAACGTCGAGGATCTTGGCCATGGACTGAAACATCCGCAGGTTGGCCTGGTGGGGGATGAACCAGTCCACGTCCTTCACAGCCGTCCCGTTATAGTCCGCCGCCTCCCTGGCGACATCCACGAAGTGTCGAACCGCAACCCTGAAAGTGGCACTGGCTTCGATGAGCTGGAGGGTGTGAAGTCCCTTGTCCACGCTCTCGTGGGAGATCGGCGTGGTCTTTGATCCGCCTCCTGGCATGAGAAGATCCTGGCCGTTGGCGCCATCCGTGTGGATGTGCGAGGAGAGGATCACGTGGCCCTCGTCCCCCCGTGCCAGCACCGCTGCTCCCGCACCATCCCCCCACAGGATGCAGGTGTTCCTGTCCGTCCAGTCAAGGGTCCGACTCATGACCTCGGCGGCCACTACCAGGACGCGCTGACAGGCTCCGGCGACGAGGTACTGGGTGGCGATATTGATGGCGAAGATGAACCCGCAACAGGCGGCCGTCACATCGAATGTGACCGCCTGGGGCGCCTCCAGTTTGGCCTGGAGCCAGTTGGCGGCAGCCGGACAACAGGTGTCCGGCGTAATGGTGGCGAGGATGATGAGGTCAAGATCTCCCGGGGCAAGATCTGCCATCTCGAGGGCCTTTCGGGAGGCCTCGAGAGCGAGGTCCGAAGTGGTGACATCGGGATCGGCGATGCGTCTCTCTCTGACTCCCGTTCGCTTGGTGATCCACTCGTCCGATGTGTCCAGCCCCATCTCCTGCAAATCGAAATTGTTCAGAACCTTGGGGGGCACGTACGAGCCGGTCCCCAGTATCCGCACGCGTTCCATCTCCTGCTTTCCCTCCTCTGCAATTCCGCGAAGCTCAGGATAACGATAACACTGTCCAATGACCCCTCCGGGGGTTCGGCAGGGGCTGGAATCGGAGGTGGCGGGGAGATGCTGAACGAAGCACGATGCGTCCGTGGGCGAGGCGCCAGAAACCCGTCCAAGCCGGATAAACCCCCTCTCGTACAGTGCTTCGAGCCTGGTATAGAATCAGGTTCGACCCGGCTCGAGAGTCCGACCCGAGTCATGGAGGATTGAATGCTGGATTCCTGGGAAGACAGGTTCTTCGGGAACACCGGGGAACTGGGGATGTTGAGAGAAATCGTCCGCAGGGCGGCCGAGGAGAGGATTGCCCCGCTCGCCGCCACCATCGACGAACAGGGAGTGTTCGACCGGGACGTCGAGGCTCTGTGTTGGGATCTGGGGCTGATGACCATGGCGCTCCCCCCCGAGTGGGACGGACTGGAGCAGAACCAGGGCACCGCTCTGTGCATCGCGGTCGAGGAGTTGGCGAAGCACTGCGCATCATCCGCCCTGCTGCCCATCATCCAGGCGGTTGCGTGTTTCCCGATCGTGCACGGAGCCTCAATGGGGCTGCGGGGGAGAATGTTGAGTCGGATCAGAGACGAGAGGGCCTTGGTGGCATACCTGGTCACCGAGCCGTCGGGAGGGTCCGATGTGGCCGCTATTCAGACGAAGGCGGCCCGAGACGGGGACGAGTACGTGATCTCCGGCACCAAATGCTTCGCGACCAACGGAGGCGTGGCATCGATCTTCTCGGTGCTGGCCAGGACCTCGGACGAAGGCGGGCACAACGGGTTGTCGTTCTTCGTGGTCGAGGGCGACCGCCCAGGGATCTCGGTTGGGAAAAGCGAGAACAAGCTGGGGCAGCGCGGCTCGAACACCACCGATGTGGCCCTGGATCAGGTGAGGGTACCGGCCGAAAACCTACTCGGCGAAGAAGGGAAAGGGTTCAAGCTCGCGATGCGCGATTTCGATATGTCCCGTCCAGCCATCGGGGCGCAAGCTCTCGGTATCGCTGAAGGGGCATTCCACGCCATGGTCAGTTATGCCATGGAACGGCGATCGTTTGGCGTTGCCATTGCCGAGCATCAGATGATCAAGGCCATCATCGCCGACGCGGCAACAGCTATCGAGGCCTCCCGCGGACTCATCTACCGGGCTGCGAAGCTGTATGACCAGGGCATGAGCAGCCCGAAACTGGCGTCGATGGCGAAGTGCTTCGCAAGTGACTCGGCCATGAAGATCACCACGGATGCCGTGCAGGTCCTCGGCGGTTACGGATACACCAAGGACTACCCGGTGGAGCGCATGTTCCGCGATGCAAAGCTCACCCAGATCTTTGAAGGAACGAATCAGATACTACGGCTGGTCATCGCAAGGGAGGTCCTCAAAGAGGCCACACTGGTCGGCGAGTAGCCTAACCCGGTTTCGTAGCGAGGGTGGCGACTATCCCCCGATCCCCCGCTCGTACATGGTGTACTCGCGGGTCACGTGACCGAGACCGTGATCCCAGAACTGCGGCGGCGTGTTCGGACCCATCAGGCAGTGATGGACCTGCTTCAGGCCGGCGGCGATCGCACGCCGATAATGCTCCGCCACGATCGCCTGGCCGAGACCGAAACCACCCACATACGGCAGCACGGCCACCGTCCTGATGTTCAAGGTGTCCTCGGGAGCAACTATGGCCAGGCCGAGTCCCACCACCGACCCTTCTGAGTCACAGGCGAGAATAATGCCGTCTGAGCCGACCCTCTGGAGCCACCGGTTGTAGATATCGAAGAACTCCTCGTAGGTGGACTCGCTCACGCTCCAGGTGGTGGCAAACGAATGCCGGCAGAGCTCGTAGACGTACCCGAGGTCTTCTTCCCAGTTGGCCTCGCTGATGTTACGAAACGTGTAGCCGCGCTTCGCGTTCAACGCCGACGCCATCGATAGCAGTTTGAGCTGGGCCTCCAGGTCGGTGATCAGCTTGGTGGAGTAGGTTCGAACCGGGGCGAAGCCGCAGGCGGTGAACAGGCCCGGGTAGTACTCCGGTTGCCGCGGTTCGCCCGGGAACGGCGTCTTGTCGAAACCGCGGGTCATGAAACGCCAGCGGTGCCATATGTCGCCGGCCATGGGGCCTCGGATCGCCTCCAAATCGCGCTCGCGCAGCCATTCTGATGCTTGGCCGACCAGGGCGCGGGCGGGAATCGGGTCATTCTCGCAGGCGAATAATCCGATCAACCCGTAGCGAAGCCGCTCCAGGGGAAGGATCCGGTTGTGATACGCAGTGAGCCGACCGACCGCGGTATCCCCTCGTAACGCCACGAAGCTGCGGGCGTCCGCGTTCCGGAAGAAGGTGTTGTCAGGGTTCAACAACGCTCGTGTGCCGACCTGTTCCGCGCCCGCCTGGTTGTCGTTCAGGCCTTCAACGCGTTGCGGCAACTCGAAGAACGCCTCGATGGGACTCTCACCCGGCGAAAACGACTCGACGCGGATCTCACTCATCACACCCTCCATCCTTCCGCGGGGTACTGCATCCATTTCCTGCAGAGCATCGCGTCATTTTAACCCGGAAACCGCGGCAACGCTCTCCAGGCTATTCGTGCTCCTCCATCTCGTCGAGATCCTCGATCAGGACCTCGCTTGGTTGCTCGTTGCGCTGCAGCTCGGCGGCCACCCGCTCCGCCACGCGCATCACGCGCAGCACATTGAGGCCAGCCAGCTTGGCGATATCCTCGCGGCTCCAACCTCGCTCGAGCAGCGCCGCGAGGAGGGCCGGATAGCCGGAGACATCCTCGAGGCCTTCGGGAACGCTCCGGATGCCGTCGAAATCGGACCCGAGACCGACGTGATCGATGCCGGCCACCTCGACGACATGGTCGAGGTGATCGGCGACGTCATCCAGCGTGACCGCGGGGGTCGGGTGCGCAGAGTACCAGGAGTCCATTTCTTCCTCCACCGCCTTCGGGGCGCCGGGAAAGAGGGTCTCGAGCCGGGCCTCTTCGGCTTTGGCGGCTGCGTAACGCTGGGTCACCGCCCGCGACAGGAAGAAGGAGCTGAAGTTGACCATCACCACACCACCGTTGGCGGGCAACCGCTCGAGCACGTCATCGGGCACGTTTCGCGGGTACGGGTTGAGGGCGAATGCGTTGGAGTGGGAGAAGATCACCGGAGCGCGGCCTAGGTCGAGCGCGTCATGCATTACCTTGGCCGAGACATGCGAGAGATCCACGAGCATGCCGAGACGATTCATCTCCTTCACCACGAGCTCACCGAAATCCGAAAGCCCCCCCAGCACGGGGTCGTCGGTTGCCGCATCGGCCCACGGAACATTTTCCCAATGGGTCAGGGTCATGTACCGCGCGCCCACGGCATAGAGCGAGCGCAAAACCGCCAGCGAGGCGTCGATGGAGTGGCCCCCCTCAACGCCGATCATCGAGGCGATCTTCCCTTCACTGTGGATGCGCACGATGTCGTCTGCGGTCAGGGCAATCTCGAGGTCCTCGGGATAGCGCGCCGCCAGGCGATGGACCAGATCGATCTGTTCGAGAACCGTAACCACCGCCTCGGCGCCATCGAGGCTGGTGGGCACCCACACCGACCAGAACTGGCCACCCAACCCGCCCACACGTAAGCGCCGGATGTCGGTGTGCATGGGTTTCTCGAGCCCGGCGGTATCGTGAAAATCGAATGCCGCGAGATGGTTGGAAAACTGATCCCGAATCGCCCACGGCGCATCGTTGTGGCCATCGATCAGGGGTACCTGACCCAGAACCTCACGGACGATCGCCTGCCGCTCCGCAGCCGTTGAGGGTTCCCCCTCGCCCGCCGCCGCGAGCCCCGCGGAAGCCGCCAGCCCAATCACCATCCAGCACCTCGTCAGCATCCATCGTCCCATCAGGTCTCCTCTCCTTGCGCGCTCGTCCGGTCTTCCCGCCAGCGCGCCCAAAATGCATTCCGTTCCTCACCCCCCGGTCCCGGGGGTATCAGGTCGTGGACCTCATCGAAGGTGGCGGCCCACGCTCCCGGCGGCGGCTCATCCCCGACCACCAGAGCCGTCGCCCCGTTCGGATTCTCCGGCTCGCCCACCAGGACCACCGGATCCTCTACCTCGCCGAGCTCGGAGCTCCACACCAGGTGGGGAACGAAAGCCAGCTTGCGAAAGGTCCACAGATACTCGTCGAGAATCTGCCGCCGGCCCTCGTCGGCCACCCACACCACCACCCGGGAGCGCGCACGATGCAGTCGCTCCAAGAGCCCGGCCAGCTCACCGGCGCGCTTTTCGGATGACAGGGGGTGCAGCTCGAGTCGGGTCACGACCTCGGGATTCTACCGCACCTCCTCCGCCGCCACCGTCTTGCCATCTCACCTCCACCCCGTCGCCACCTGTCGATGCTATGTTTCCTCTGAGGTAAGAAGATGACGACAAGTCTTCCAGCAGACGAGCACTTCGCCTACGTGATCCGCGGCGGGCGTCCGATTCACGGAACCCTGGTCCCCGGCGGCAACAAGAACGCGGCGCTGCCGATGCTCGCCGCCACCCTGCTCGCCGACGGGCCGGTCGAGCTGGCCAACGTGCCGCAGATCCGCGATGTCACGGTGATGCTCGAGCTGTTGTCGAGCCTGGGCGCGGAGGTTGATGAGACCGCGCCCTCGACCTGGCGAGTCGATGGGGCCACGGTGGAGACCAACGAGGTGCCCGCTTCCCTCGCCTGTGAGATCCGCGCTTCGTTCCTCCTCGCCGGACCCCTCCTGGCTCGCCAGGGGCGAGCAGTGCTGCCCCGCCCCGGAGGCGACCGCATCGGCCGGCGTCCGCTCGACACCCACATCCACGCCCTCCACGCCCTCGGCGCCGAGGTCGAGGTGGAGCCGGATCGCTATCTCATGAGAGCACCCGACGGGCTTCGCGGCACCGACATCTTTCTTCACGAGATGAGCGTGATGGCCACCGAGAACACCGTGATGGCGGCCTCGCTGGCCACCGGCGCCACAACCATCCGCAACGCTGCCTCTGAGCCTCACGTGCAGGAGCTCTGCCATCTGATCAACGCCATGGGAGGCTCCATCAGCGGCATCGGAACCAACACCCTCGAGGTCGAAGGGCGGCCGGCCCTCGGCGGCGCCGAGGTGCGAATCGGCCCCGACCCCGTCGAGGTCGGGAGCTTTATCGGCCTCGCCGCGGTGACCGGCGGCGAGCTCAGGATCGTCGGCGCCGAGCCCTCGAGCCACCACCGCATGACCGCCCTCAGCTTCGCGCGGCTCGGGATCACGTGGCGGCTGGAAGGAAATGACATCCTGGTCCCGGGCAAACAGGAACTGGTGGTACAGGATGATCTCCACGGAGCGATCCCGAAGATCGACGACGGGCCGTGGCCGGCCTTCCCTCCCGACCTGACCTCGATCGCCGTGGTCCTGGCAACCCAGGCGCGCGGGACCATCCTCATCCACGAAAAGATGTTCGAAAGCCGTCTGTTCTGGGTCGACCGGTTGATCAGTATGGGCGCCCGGATCGTCCTCTGCGACCCCCACCGGGCCGTGGTGGTAGGTCCGTCACAGCTCCATGGCCAGAACCTCGCCAGCCCCGACATCCGCGCCGGCATGGCCCTTGTCATCGCCGCTCTCTGTGCCAAGGGCGAGAGCGTGATCCACAACATTCGCCAGGTCGAGAGGGGCTACGAATCCCTTCACCACAGGCTGTGCCAGCTCGGCGCGGACGTGGAGCGGATCGAAGAATGACAGATCAGCCGGGCTAGCTAGCCCATATCTCACCAGGTTCCGTCACGAGGGCGGCGAGGTGCCGTGCCCAGTGGTGTTTTCGACCCGAGGGGCGCGGAGGCGTACTCGCCAGTACCTCGAGCACCCCGAGGCGAGAAAACGCCGCTGGGGGCGGTGCATCGTCGGCCGCAGCCGGGAGCTGGTGAGATATGCGGGCTAGCAGAATGCCTTTGTCAACCATCCTCTCGGCGCGGCGTCGAATCGCGTGTGCGTACCCCGGTGCTGGGGTCAGGAAGTCGAGACGCCCGAGAACAGGAGAGGAGAGAAGAGATGAAACGACTGTTGATCGGATTGATCGCGCTTGCCATCGTGATGCCGGTGGCGGCCCAGGAAACCCCGCTTGGTGAGGCCGCCAAGAACGGGATCATCCACTATCTCAGCCTCACCCCCGACCAGGTGGTGGCATGGGACCAGCTCATCGAGGAGTTCGAGGCGGATGCTCAGCCTCTCCGCGAGGCGATCGCCGAGATCCAGGCCCAGATCGACGAGCTCTTTGCTGGCGGGGACCCTGATCCGGAAGAGCTGGGAGAGCTGGTGATCCAGAGACGTGACCTGGTCGAGCAGCTGGCCCAGGTTCGGGTCGACTATGTGGAGGGGTTTGAGGCCCTGCTCGACGAGGAGCAGTTCAAGCGGCTCCGTCTCATCCGCCGCGCCGACCGAGTCGAGCCGTTGATCCCCGCTTTCCGCATTTACGGGCTGCTGCCGCGACACTGAGCTAGTTCTCGTCCGGAAACGGCGCTTTTTTGCAATCTCGGCGTCAGGCGGCGGATTATCTTGTGCGGCGTGCCCAAGCACGCCTCCGCGCAAATCCTTGCCTTCCTTGACCTTGCAGAAAAATCGCTCGTTTCCGCATCGAGAACTTCGCTGTCCCCTCCGGAGTTTCCGGATGGGAACGAGCTAACCAATCCCGACAGCGAGGGCGAAGCGGCAGCTTCGCCCTCATTTTTTTGGTCTGTCATCGTCTTCAAGCAACAGGAGACTCAAGAACTGTCCGAGTCAGCCAGCGCGTTGAGGAATTCGTCCCCCAGGACCTCCACCCTCCAACCACCGAGGCTGGTCGAACCGAGGTCCCCCACGGTCGAGCAGCTGGGTGTCCGCGCGGCCACCTCCTCCGCACAACCGCGTGGACAGAGCAGGCCAGGCTCCAGACCGAGGGTTTCCGCCCGGGCATCGCGTGCGGCAAGCAAACGCTTCAACCGGCGCCGTACGGCCGGGTCCGCCGCAGGCTCGCGTGGCTGCCTGGTTCGCTCCGGCGCCGGCTCGGGCTTACCAAGATGCGTCAGGACTTCCCGACCCCAGCGACGGACTACCCGCGGCCCCACTCCCTCCACTTTTCGCAAACCATCAAGAGCTGGTGGGGGGTCTCCTGCGAGCCGCAGGATTTGCTGATTTCCGAGAATCTTGAACGGCGGCACGTCGAGCTTCCGCGCCTGCCGATCCCTCCATCGGTGGAGGGTAAAGAGCCGATCCCTGGCTTCGCCGCGGAGGGCGCGGGCACCCTTGATCCGTTCGAAGGCCAGCGGATCCGGCTCGAGAGGCGTGTGGTGAACGCCCTCCAGCTTGTGGAACTCCTCCTCTGCCCATCCCCATCGACCGAGCTCCTCGAGACGGGCGCGCAGCCGGTCGGCAAGCAGTTCGAGATGCGCGGTGTCGGCAGCTGCGTAGGCGAGCTGGTCGGGAGTCAGAGGCCGGCGCCCCCAGTCCGCCCGCTGATATCGCTTGTCGAGACGAACGCCGGCCTCCCGCTCGATGAGGACTGCAAGTCCGGTCCGCTCCTCCCCCAACAACCGAGCCATGATCTGGGTGTCTTCCAGGCCACGGATCTCCGCGCCAAAGTCCCTGTCGAGTACCCGAAGATCATAATCAGCGCCGTGCATCAGCACCGGCACCGCAGGATCCCCTACCACCTCCCACAGCGGCTCAATGTCTTCGGGCTCGAGGGCGAGGGGGTCGACGACCATGTTGCGGTCATCCGCAGTGACCTGGATCAGGCACACTTTGTGGAAGTAGGAATGCATGGAATCCGCCTCGGTGTCGAGAGCGAAGCGATCGCTGCGGGCGCAGAGGTCAGCGACCTCCTGCACCCCGTCGGGAGTATCCACCCACGTGGGTTGAAGGGATTCAGACATCGCGGGGGATGGTAGCAGAGAGGGAAAATTAGGAATTAGGAATTATCGACGCGGGGGATCGACGGAGAGTTTGGGAGCGTGTCGCCCGCGGTTGGGCGCGCTCCTTCGGAGGTGCCGCTTCTAACAATGTTGGGGGTATGGACCTTGCGGCGACCTGCAAAGTCGAGTCCCAACATTGTTAGAGGGGGCACTCTCGGGGAGAGCGATGGCAGCAGGTCGCGTTACCGACCAGTAGCGCAAGTCCGGAGCTTTGGATTACGCGTTCGAATCGCGCTTCCCGAGAGGATGCCAGACACCTCCGAGGAAACGCGCCCCGAGCGCGGGCAGCACGCGGCAACCCTCTGATTGCCTCCGCGCGCCGGTAATTCCTAATTCCTACTTCCTAATTCCCAAACCCCCTCC
>DAOWFV010000038.1 GCA_030637805.1 Acidobacteriota bacterium
GAGGCGACAGAGCGCGTAGGCCTTCAGATCTTCGCAACTGGGGCACGGGACGGATCCTCCGCTGTGGCGAGCCCGGCAGAAGATGCGAATCATCGCCTCGATGGTGCGGCGTTCGCGTTTGATCCGGCCGGTCTCTCCGTGCTCCATTCATAGAAGATAACAGGACTCAATTCAAATTATTCGATCCGCAGCGTAAACCGGCGGCCGCCCGCCGCAGACCCGGCTCGCCGGCACCATCTCGGACATCCTGGCTGATTTGGGTTTTGGGAATTTCAAATTTCAAATTTCGAATTTTTTGACGAAGAAAAGCTCCGCCGCGGGTTCAACCCAAAATTGAGAATTGAGAATTGAGAATTGAGAGTTAACTAAAAACTCAAAACTCAAAACTCTTAATTTAAAACTCAAGACTCCTATCTCTCAACTTCCCTCTCGTATACTCCTCCCCATGAAGCGTGCCCTTCCCTGGCTCCTCGCCGCTGCTTCGGGCCTGACGCTCGCCCTCGCTCTCCCCGGCGCCGGGCTGTGGCCGCTTCTGCTGCTCTTCCCGGGGCTGTTGCTGGAGGCGTTGGGACGGGCCAACGGGAGCCGGCAGCCGTGGCTGCTCGGTTGGTTTGCAGGCATCGTTCATTGGGTCGTGGCGACGAACTGGGTGGTACCGGTGATGCACCACTACGGTGGGCTGCCGTTGATCCTGGCCGTCGGCTGCCTGTTCGGCATGGCGGCGATCCTGGGCAGCTTGTGGGCGGCAGCGGCGGGCATCGCGTCGCTCGTCTCCCCGGCTCGGAGGATATGGTTGCTGCCCTTCCTCTGGGTGATCATCCAGGTGCTCCCGCGCTTCCCGCCTTTCGGCTTTCCCTGGAACGAGACGGCTTCGGCGCTGGTCGGCCACCCGTGGCTTCTCAGATCGCTGCCGATCTGGGGCGCCGGCGGGCTGGGCTGGTGCATCGCGGTGGTGGGAGCCGGTCTGTGGGGTCTGCTGCGGCGCGATCATCGGCGCGCGGGTGCGGCGGCCGTAGCAACGGCGCTTACCCTCGCTCTGCTTTTCTCCCTCTTGGCGCCCGCGCCGGTTCCGGTAAACGAACGCTTGCGAGTCGCGGTTGTCCAGCCGGGGACCTCCTTGGAAGAGAAGTGGGACCCCTCGCAATGGCGGGAGATCTCGGACCTGGTGTGGTCGCTGACCCGCGAGGCCGCGGTCGAGGGCGCCGAGCTGGTCCTGTGGCCGGAGAGTGCAGTCCCCTTCAGTCTCGAGAACGACCCCGCCTATCTCGCGGCTGTGGAAGATCTCGCGCGCGAGCTCGGACTGGAGATCGTGCTCAACTCGGTGGGACCCATCGAGGGAGGCGGCTTTGCCAACAGCGCATACCTCGTCACCCCGGAGGGCTTGTCGACGGTGCGCTACGACAAGGTGCACCTGGTTCCGTTTGGAGAGTATGTGCCGAGGTGGGCACGCTTTGCCTTTACCAAGGCTCTCGTCCGCGAGGTTGGCAACTTCACACCGGGAGGGGTGCCTGCGGTGCTGCCGGCGCGGGCGCCGGTTGGAGTGGCGATCTGCTTCGAGGTGGTCTTCCCCGATCTCGTGACGGGCGAGACGCGTTCAGGTGCGCAGGTGCTGACGACCCTGACCAACGACGGTTGGTACGGCTTCTCCTGGGCTCCTCGCCAACACTTCGCGCAGGTCGTGCTGCGCGCCGCGGAGAATCGCCGCTGGTTCGCGCGCGCTGCGCTGACCGGAATCTCCGGTTTCGTCGATCCCTACGGCCGCGTGGTCACGCTTGTCGACGTCGGTGAAAGCGGCCTCCTGGTCCAGGAGGTTCAGCCCATGACGGGCCTCACTCTACGGACTCGCTGGGGCGACTGGTGGGCGGTCCTCTGCGCGGTTGCGGTGGGCGTGATGTTGGTGGTATCGCGGGTGCCTAGTCGGCGGTTTGGCAGAGTGACGAGTTAAGAGTAAGGAGAAAGAAGATAACGTCGCTCATCGGTGAAGCGGACAACTCAAAACCAAAAAAATCAAAACTGAGCCTCTTGAAGAAATCGGATAGCTGTCATCCTGAGCGAGCGAAGCGAGTCGAAGGATCCCCTGAAGTAGGAGAATGCCGATATATAGGCTTATCCCCTACTTCGGGGGATCCTTCGACTACGCACCCCTACCGGGGCGCTTCGCTCAGGATGACAGGAATTTTGCAGGAGGCTGAACTAAAAACTACCCAAGGCCCTCTTCACTCCTAACCTCTTCACCCTTGACTCATAATGGAATCTGGCCTCCAAGGGCCTTGTTGGGTAGAATGAGCTGCCAGGGTTGGCGGAGACAAACTCCTGCGAGGCGAAAATGCTTGAAGAAATGATGCAAACGGCTGAGGCCGAGATGGAGCGCATTCTGCGCCTGCGGGGGTATCTTTGACGAGGAGTCCCTGACGGAGCAGCTCGCGGAGGTCGACGCCGAGGCCCAGGATCCCGATATCTGGTCCGATCAGGACCGCGCACGGCAGGTGATGAGCCGGCGCTCAGAGCTGCAGCAGCAGGTGGCCAGTTCGACCTCGCTGCACGAGGCCCAGGAGGAGCTCGAGGTGCTCCTCGAGATGGCGCGCGAGGGCGAGGAGGGAATGGAGACCGAGCTCGGCGCCGCCCTCGATCGAATCACCCCTTTTCTCGACCAGGTCGAGCTTACCGCCAAGATGACCGGCGATCACGATCGATCCAACGCCTTCGTGGAGATCCACCCGGGGGCCGGCGGCACCGAGTCCCAGGACTGGGCGCAGATGCTCGAGCGGCTTTACCTGCGTTGGA
>DAOWFV010000166.1 GCA_030637805.1 Acidobacteriota bacterium
AAGACCACGTTGCCGCTCACGGCGAAGAGGACGTCCGCCATTCCATAGGCCTCGCGCGCACGGCGCGAGACATGGAACTCACGCAGGGCGAGGTCATGAGGGGAGCGTGTTGGTGTTTCCATTCGGCCGGTTACATCATACAGAGGAATTAATTAGGAATTCGGAATTAGGAATTCGGAATTATCGGCGCGAGTTAGCGGGCTAGGACATCGGATCGTGTTGCCCGCGTGTTGGCGCGCTCGTTTGGAGGTGTCTGGGGTCCTCACGGGCAGAGTGCTCATTGAAAGGCCCAGCTGAAATTGGAAACGCTCATCTCAATACCTGGCACGGAGACGGCAGGTCCGGTCATCGCGCCCAAGCGCGGGCAAGACGGTTCAATACATTCAGTCGCCACCACGCGTCGGTAATTCCGAATTCTGAATTCTGAATTCTGCCCTTCGAAATCCGCGTCGCGGATTTCGAAGGTCAGAGGGCAGTGATCGGAAACGTCCCAGAAGGTGCCGTCCTCTTCCCCTTGCCGAGATACCAACTCGCTGCAGTCGAACCGCGCACAGTGCAGCCAGGCCTGGAGCGGGGCGGTCACCGGGTCCGCACCGAACCCCCGTATGTAAACGTGGTCGAGCAGCGACGGCACCTGGACGCCGTCCCGCTCTCCGCTGCCCTCCCAATACTCCGAGCAGCCCGTCGCGTTGGGCAACCGGTACAGGCCGGCACGGCCGAGGATCGTGTCCATCGACTGCAGCTCTCCCTCCAGGCCCCCGCGCGGCGAGCCGGCGGTATTGAAGTCCCCCAGGAGGATCAGATCGGGGTCGGAGATTTCGTCCACCCATTCATCGATCCATGTCGCCAGAGCCCGGTTCTGACGCCGCCGGTCGAAAAAGCCCTCCACTCTCGCCTGCAGGTGGACCACCACAAAGGTGAAGTCGACCCCGCCGGGCCGGCGGCTCCGCAGGTAGACGGCGAAGGCCGGCCGCATGCCCTGATCGAGGGCCACCTCGGTGATCTCCACCGGTCCCCCCGCCAGCTCGAGCGTGTGGTCGTCCCAGGCGATGCCCAGGTGCTGGCCGAAGCGGCCGCCACCACCGGAGAAGAGCACCCGCATCGGCCGCTCACCGGCTGCGCGCCGGAGGATGGGTGGGAAGCGGCGGGTGTCGCAGATCTCCTGCAGGCCGAGCACGTCGGCATCGAGCCCCGCAAGAACCGCCTCCAGGTCACAGATGTTGGTGCGCCGTGAGAAGCCGAGATCGCTGGTCTGCGGGCGCTCGTCCAGGGGGAAGTTGCGCAGGTTCCACTGTGCGAGGCGAAGGCTGCCGGGAGGCGCCGGCTGCGGCGGAAGCTCCTCGGCCGTGACCATCGCTCCCGCAAAACCCGCACAGCGCAGTCGGCCGCGGAGGAACAAGGACGCCGCAGCGACGACCACGATGCCCACCACCACGGCCACGACCAGGAATTTCGACCACCGTGCCATGACCCGCAGTGTCTCCCGGGTCGGCGTCCGATGCAAGGGGGAGGATTCTCTCCGGGGTAATTATGCGACACCGTCTCGTTGCTTTCTCCCAAATGAGACCGGTCTTCGATCTGTCCAATATCGGAACACATGGAATTCAGCCGAGGATGGCTTTGAGACTTGATTTCACCACTATATAACCAAATGTGGATTCATTCATTTGAGTTGACTTCAAAACGAGACTGGTCCACTGTGTAACAGTCATGCAATTGTTGAGATGTCGCAATGCTCAAACGACCCCGCGAACAACTGCCCTCGCGGCATCCCAGCACAATCTAGCGACCACGGACAGCGGCGCCGAAACCGATCCCCAATTCGGGCCGGCGAAGGGAATCTCCATGCCGCGAGCGAAATGGTTCCTTTTTTTGATTGTGTTTTGTCTCGCCGCGGCCTCTCCGGTCTCCGCTCAGGATTGGAGTGGCAACATCGGCGCCGCCTACCTCTGGGAGAGCGTGGACGGCAACGAGGACAGCTTCCGCACCCAGACCGGCCTCGAGGAGGGCTTTTTCCTCGAGGACCTCAGCCTGCTCTATCGTGGCGACGACAGCGGGGTCTCGAAGTTCAAGATCGACGCATGGGGCTTTGGCGACGCTAACCCCTCCGAGGCGGCGCGCCTCGGGCTCGATCTCGCGGCGGGGTTCTCGTTCTTCCTAGACTACGACCGGCGCAATTCCTTCTTCAACCTCGCGGGGAGCAACCTGGGCGAACGCGCGGACAACTGGGACATCACCCGCTTCCGGGCCGCGTTCGTGGTGGACGCCTGGCAACCTCTGCGTATGTCTCTCATTTACCGGTCGGTTGAGCGCGACGGCACGGTTCACCGCCCCTTCTACGGCCTCAACGAGCTGTATCCGGTCGGCATCGATCTCGACGACACAATGCGCGAGTGGACCCTGCGGCTGGAGACCCGCACCCTGCCGGTACGGATCGAGTTCGAGCAATCGTTGGCCGACTACGAACGCAAGAACCGCCCGTACGCCGCAGGCGATACCGCGATCGGCGTCCCGGACCCGGATCTCCTCGACAGCGTGAACTCGGACGTGGTGGAGACGATAGACAGCGTGCCCACCACCCGGGTGGTAGCGAGCTACAGCAGCCCTGGTTTTGAGGGCGTGGTCTCGCTGCTGTGGCGGTCGGCCGATCTCGACGTCAGCGGCACCTCCTCGGAGTCCTTCCTCATCGGCGGAGGCGACATCGGCACCATGGAGTACGTGGACGAGGTGCTCGGCTCGGCGAACCAGGACACCTTCTTCGGCGCCGTTTCGCTGGGTTTCTCCCTTGCCCAACGCTGGACCCTACGTCTGACCGGTGATTACCGAGACGGCTCGCAGGACTCCGCCCTGCTTACCCAGCGCCTACTGCGGGTGACCAACCCCGCGGGCGGCGCCTTCGATTTCGGCGCCACCTTCGACGACAGCGGCGTCTTCGACCTCACCGACACCAGCGCCCGGCTTGCCCTCGAGTACCACGGCGACGCCTGGAGCCTGTGGGCCGGCGGAGGCATGGTGGGCCGCGAGGTGAGCTGGCGGCTCGGCGACGGCGACGACCCGTTCGCCGTGGATCGCGATGGCTCAAACTTCCTCGTCGGCGGTTCGTGGAACCCGGGTGACGTCCTCGACCTCAGCCTCGAGCTGGAGCGGGGCGACTTCGACGACTACATCTTCCGCACCGACCCGGAGACGGTAGACCGAGCCACCTTCAAGCTGCGTTCGAAGCTCGGCCGAGGCTGGCAGCTCGAGGTCCACGGCCGCTACGTGGCCTCCGACAATCCCCCAGAGGAAGCCGACCTCGACACCTCCTCGCATCCCTACGGAGCGGCCTGCACCTGGACCTCGGACGACGGCAACTCGATGGTGGGCCTCGACCTCGAGCGCTACTCCTTCGAGACCGAGACCTCCCTGGTGCTTCCGGGCGGTGAGCCCGGCCTCTCGATCTATGACCTCGACCTCACGACCGCCACCGTTTTTGGCCACACGCGGTCCGAGAGGCTCGGCCTCTCGGGCTCGCTCACCTACCTCACCGACGATGGCGAGAGCTGGCCGGTGGACTCCTGGACCGGCAACCTCCGTTTCACCGTGTACGGCAACAACGGCCTCGAGTACTCGGCCATCGCCCAGTACTGGTCGTATGACGAGCAGCTCACCAACCTCGACGACTTCGACGTCATCCGCTACGGCCTTGCGGTGAACTGGAGATTCGAATGACGCCCCTCAGGTCCCTCGCAGCGGGGGCGGTCGTAGCGCTCGCCCTCACCCTCACCGTCTGGGCGGAGGAGCCCGTGGACATGTCCACGTGCGCTATGTGTCACGAGGACGTGGCCGCGGCCTTCGCGACCGGGCCCCACGGCTCGGCGATGGCTACGGTCTCCCATGATGTGCTCGAGCGATCGTGCGCCGGCTGTCACGGACCCGCCACCGAGCACGTGGACGACCCGACCGCCGACAACATCACCCGCCGGCCCGAGCCCGGCGCCTGCCTCACGTGCCATTCCGGACAGCAGGGCCTCACCGACCTCGCAACCCCCTCTCACGTTCGCAACGGCGTGGCCTGCCTCGACTGCCACGGCACCGGACACCGGGATCTGGCGACCGATCACATGCTTACGGCCGCGCCGCACGAGCTCTGCGCGAAGTGCCACCTCTCCGAGTCGGCCTCGTTCAAGATGCCGTACGCCCATCGCGACGGCACCCGTCCCTTCGAGTGCACCAACTGCCACTCGGTGCACGGTGACAATCGCCAGGCCAGGCTGGCCATGAGCGGCCCCGGGGGCGTCTGCCTCGACTGCCACGCCGAGAAGACCGGGCCGTTCGTCTACCCCCACCCGCCGCGGGCGGTGGACGGCTGCATCAGCTGCCACGTGCCCCACGGTACGCCCAACCCGCGCCTGCTCACTCGCAACCGGGTAGCGGCATTGTGCATCGAGTGTCACGCCGACGTGCCCGCATTCCACGACCTCAGTCGGGCGCGTTACCAAAACTGTCAACACTGTCACGCCGCGGTCCACGGATCCAACCGCGACCCGCGGTTGATCGAGGAGTGAATTTTATCGTCCGGAAATTACCCCTTTTGGGGAAGGAGGCAGAGATGAAGAAGGTAGCGAGTTTGATCATTGTCATCGGGCTGCTCATGGTTCCATGGGCGGCCGCCGAGGGGCCAGCCCTGCGCGCCAGCCACCGCGCCGGACCGAGCGAACCGCCGGCGGAGCTCCCGGCGGACATGATGGTGACCCTCAAGAACCTGTACACCACCGAGGAGCTCGAGGAAGGCCTGACCTACGTCGGCGATGAGTTCTGCATCGCCTGCCACAGCTGGTCGGCTATCACCCACGAGGTCAAGCACCGCCAGGCGCTGCGCATCCCGATGGGAGCCAACACGCTGATCGCCGGCAAGGGCGTGGTCGCCGACTACGACCAGAACGGGGTCGACGACTTCATGCAGGGGCTCGATTTCAACGAGATTGATTCGGTGTTCGACCCGTACAAGCCCAACGCGCCGATCCTGTCCTACGACGCCGGGACCGACACCTACTGGATGACCATCGGCGAGCTGACGGTTCAGGTGGTCATCACCCAGGGCGGCACCGGCGACTGGAAGCAGCGTTACCTCACCCAGATCCCCGTGACCGGCACGCCGTCAGGCTGGACGCGAGACAACTACGTGTCGCCGCTCCAGTTTAACGAGAAGACCTTCGAGTGGGTGGCCTACCACCCCGAGCACTGGTGGGATCCGGATACTTTTGAGCCGAACTTCGGCCCCGAGCCGGCGATCGCCGACGTCGCCGCCATCGGCCGTTCCTACTCCAAACGCTGCATCGGCTGCCACACAACCGGCTTCCGCGAGTCGATGTCCCAGGACGACAACGGCGAGTGGATCTACCGCCCGTGGCCGGCCTCGCTGGTGCCGCCCGACTACAAGGAGCAGTACCCGGACTACGACCACGACGGGATCCCGGACATCGTCAACATCGGCTGTGAGGCCTGCCACGGACCGGGCTCAGCGCACATCCTCGGCGGCGGTGATCCGGACGAGATCCTGGCGCCGAGCGAGCTCGACACCTTCGAGTCAAATGAGATCTGCCAGCAGTGCCACGTGCGCACCGCCTCGGTGCCCGACGGCACCTATGGCTACCCCTACCGTGATGACGTCGGCGAGAACTGGATCCCCGGCCGCACCGAGGCGCCGGTCAGCGATTTTTACTCCGAACATGCCGGTTGGTGGCCCGACGGCGTGACCTCCAAGCAGCACCACCAGCAGTACGAGGATCTCTACAACTCCTCCAAACCGACCTACGTGTACCACGAAGTCAAGTGCGTCGAGTGCCACAGCCCGCACAAGGGTGGCAAGCACATGGTGGTGACTAGAATCGAGGACGACGGGCTGAGGATCACCACTGAGAACGACAACAACACCCTCTGCCTCGCCTGCCACGCCACCCACGGCGCCTTCGAGGAGCTCACCAAGGAGATGGTGGCCGAGTACGAGGAGAACGAGGTGGAGATCGGGGCCATCGTCTCGGCTCACAGCAACCACCCCTACGGGCCCGAGCGTTCCATGGGCCTGGGACGCTGCTCCAAGTGCCACATGCCGAAGACCGCCAAATCGGCCATCAACTACGACATCCACGGCCACACCTACGAGGTCGTCCCGCCGGAGAAGACCCTCATGTACCAGGCCGACGGCGGCATGCCGAACTCGTGCGCCGTGAGCTGCCACTCTCAGAAGGTGAACTCCTTCGGTCTCGGCTACGACCCCGATATCTCGGTGTGGAACGCACCGTTTGACGTCGATCTGGCCGAGGATCTCGAGGTCTTCTTCGGACCCGGCGGCCTGTGGTGGGACACCGAGCACGAAGAGTCCGCCACCAAGCGGGCCCTCGACATCGCAGCGGTGCCGGGCTCGTACACGCCCAACGATACGGAAGACATCAGCAACTGACCATCGCTTTCAATCAGCTCGATATCGGGGGCCGAAAGGCCCCCCCTTTTTTTTAGTTTTTAGTTTTGAGTTTTAAGTTCTTAGTTATCGGAGGGTGCAGGCTGTCCTCAACTAAAAACTCAAAACTAAGAACTTCGTGATGGGTGTTATCCTCCGCCACCGATGCACGACCAACCACTGACCCAGGGCCGCATTTTCCGCTTCTGGCTGCCTCTCGCCGCCACCTGGCTGATGATGGCGGTCGAGGGCCCATTCCTGGCGGCAGTCATCGCGCGCCTCGCAGAGCCCACCTACAACCTGGCGGCCTACGGCGTCGCCTTCTCTCTCGCCCTGGTGATCGAGGCGCCGGTGATCATGATCATGAGCGCCGCCACCGCGCTCGCCCGCAACCGTCTCTCCTACATCCGCCTGCGGAACTTCACCCATGCCCTCAACTTCGTGATGACCCTCGTGATGGTCCTCGCCCTGCTTCCGCCGGTCTTTTCCTGGGTCGCCCAGGATGTCATGGGGCTTCCCGACGACGTCGCCTATCGGACCCATATCGCCCTGCTGATCCTGCTCCCCTGGCCGGGGACCATTGGTATTCGCCGCTTCTACCAGGGCGTGTTGATCCGTCACGGCCTCACCCGGCGTGTGGCTTACGGAACCGTTGTGCGTCTGGTGACCATGACGGCGACCGCCGCCCTCCTCGTCCGAGACGGCCGCCTGGAGGGTGCATGGGTCGGGGCGGCGGCGCTCTCGGCAGGGGTGACCCTCGAGGCGATCGCCAGCCGGCTGATGGCCCACAGCACCATCCACCTGCTGCTGCACACCGAGGCCGAGGGCCCCGGGTCGGTGATGAGCTACTCACAGCTCACCCGCTTTTATTACCCTCTCGCCCTGACCACCCTGCTCAGCCTCGGCATCCACCCCGTCGTCACCTTCTTCGTCGGCAACAGCCGGGCGTCTCTCGAGTCGCTGGCGGTGCTGCCGGTGATCGGGTCCTTGGTTTTCATCTTCCGCAGCCTCGGGCTCGCCTACCAGGAGGTGGTGATCGCCCTGATCGGAACCGACCACCAGGGCTATCCCGCCCTGCGCCGCTTCGCCTACCTGCTCGCCATCGCGGTGGCGGCAGGCCTCTGCCTGATCGCGTGGACACCGCTGGCCGGGGTCTGGTTTCGGGTCGTCTCCGGCCTGCCGGAGGAGCTTGCCCGTTTCGCCCTGACTCCCACCCGCACCCTCGCCATAATTCCGGGTCTGACCGCGCTCCTCTCATTCCAGCGGGCGATCATGGTCGTCCGCAACACCACTAATGGGATTACCTGGGCGACCATCATCGAGGTTGTCGGAGTGGTTGCCGTGCTGTGGATCGCAATCTCCCGCTTCGATGCCATCGGGGCGGTGGCGGCTGCGGCCGCGCTGCTCCTGGGTCGTATCGGGGCGAACCTCTTCCTCGTTCCGGCCCTCAAGGTTCGTTGATAAATCTCAGGCGGTGGCGACCGCCACGGCGAGGGTGAGGATCATTGTCACCAACAGGGCCACCAGATATCCCAGGAGAAGGACCACCATCGTCGCCACCGTGGCCAGGCGGCCACGCCCATAGACCCGTCGCAGCGCGAGGAAGCTGTACACCGCAATGACGATGGTGGCGAGGTTGTTGCCCGGCCCATTCCCTCCCGCGTGACCCAGGGCCACATCGCCGCTCACCCCGACCAGTAGAGCAAAGAACGCGAAGCTGTGGAGGTGGAGCGAGAACACGAAATGGGCGACATAGCGGCTGCGCGGGTAGAGGAGCCGCAACAGCACCGCAAATACCGGGACCAGAAGAATGATCGACTTTGCGAGACGGTCGGTGAAGACCTGGTTGAGACGATCGGGGTCTTCTTCGGCGAGCCTGATCAGCGGCGCAAACAATCTGTCCACCAACGACGGGTCCTCGGGAAGGGTGATGGCTTCGCTGTCGGTCACCCCTCCTTCCGATTCCCCGATCCCGATGGCGATCACCTCGTTTTCCTCTCCGTTGGTAATCCGCACCACCGTATAGCCCGACAATGAAATCACGAGGAATAAGATCACGCTGAAGGCGAAGTAGAGCTTGAAGGGATGAACGTAGCGGGCTCGTCGTCCATCGACGTACTCCTGCGTCAACAAGCCCGGTCGCGCGATCAGCGGCCACAGAGTTCGAATCAGCCGTTCGTCGAAGGAGAAAAAGGCCTCCATTACCTCGGAGGCGATCTCGCGGAACGGCCGGTCGAGATCGATTTGGCGCTGGCCGCACGACGAGCAGTAGGGGCCGCTCAATTCCGCAGAGCAGTTTGGACACCGTTGACCGGTCAGAAAATCGAGTCGATCGTTATCAGGCCCGTCTTGCATGACAAGAGGATAACTCGACGGGCGTGGAACTGCGGACCCTACGGCAGAACGCGCACCAATTCATACCTCCAAAATCGGCATTCCGCTCAGGTAGTGATGCCACAGGATGCGCGCGGCGACGGAGCGCCACGGTTTCCACGACTCTCCGATAGCATCGAGCTGGTCCGGAGTCGGCCGGGAATCGAGCCCCTTCAGTACCTGTGCTGAGGCGGCCAGCGCGAGATCTCCGGTCGGCCAAATGTCTGGACGACGCAGGGCCATCAGGAGATAGACGTCGACCGTCCACTGTCCGATTCCCTTGATCTTCAGCAGCTTCGACCGGACACAGCGGACATCGGCGACCTGGAGCCTCTCCAACTCCAGGGACCCGTCGGTGAGGGCGCGCGCGAGGTTGGTGCAGTAGCCAGCCTTCTGTCCGCTGAACCCCGCCCGTTTGAGGGTTGGGGCATCCAGCTTGAGGAACTCGACAGGAGTGAGCTCGGGAACCACCTGCTGCAAACGTTCAAAGGCAGCTTTGGCGGAGGCGAGCGAGACCTGTTGCTCGAGGATGATGTGGACCAGGGTCGGAAACCCGGGGTCGCGGACCCAGAACGGGGGCGGTCCGACGGCGTCGAGCACCGCCCGGAGGCAGGGATCCCGGCCTCCAAGAGCGCTCAGCCCCTCTTCGAAGGTGCGTTGGCTAAGCGAGTCGTTGCTTCCCAAACCGGTCATCCGAGGAGGATAACCCGATCAATTTCTGAGGCCGAGGGCGGATCGAATTCGGAATTCGGAATTCGGAATTTCGGGCGCGAAAGAGCGACCCTCATCTGCCGCAACCAAAAAACTCTCTCACCCCTCGGAAAACCGAGCGAGCGTAGGGCGCCTCGGTTTTCCGAGGTTGGTATCATCGAGAGCCGCGAAAGGAGCAACACATGGAATATCGCTACCTCGGAAACTCGGGTCTCAAGGTCTCGGCCCTCAGCTTCGGCGCCTGGGTTACCTTCGGCCCACAGATGAATGAGGAGAAGGCCGCCGAGTGCATGCAGGCGGCCTTCGAGGCCGGCGTCAACTTCTTTGACAACGCCGAGGTCTACGCCGACGGCATTGCCGAAGAGATCATGGGGAAGATCCTCAAGAAATCGGGCTGGAAGCGGTCCGATCTCGTCGTCTCCACCAAGATTTTCTGGGGCGGCGAAGGCCCCAACGACCGTGGGCTGTCGCGCAAGCACATCGTCGAGGGCGCTGACGCCGCGCTCACCCGGCTCCAGGTCGACTACGTGGACCTCATCTTTTGCCACCGCGCCGATCTCCACACCCCGGTCGAGGAGACGGTGCGCGCCATGAACCACGTGATCGACC
>DAOWFV010000131.1 GCA_030637805.1 Acidobacteriota bacterium
CTGGGAGCCGACGGGCCACCGTGCAACAACCGGCTGTCGATTTTCCACGAGATGGGCCTGGCTTCCACTCTTCATGGCCTCCGTCACGGGCCGTCCGCTCTCGGCGCCTGGACGGTCCTGGCGATGGCCACCCGTGACGCCGCGGCGGCGCTCCACCTCGAGACCGAGATCGGGACGCTGGAGGGGGGCAAGGTCGCGGACCTGGTGGTGGTCGACCTGGAGGGTTGGTCGGCGCTGCCCGGAGGCGATCCCGCGGGAAGGATAGTATATGGCGGAAGCGCAGCGGATGTGCGTCACGTCGTGGTGGACGGCCGTCCGCTCGTAGTCGACGGGGCTCTCACCAGCGTCGATGCCGGGGCACTGCGTGAGCGGATCGCGAAGGCCTGGGAGGCCACCCGCCGACGAATGGGGGAACAGAAATGAAGATCGGCACCTCGCGAGTCAGTATCGACCAGCTGGACCGCCTCCTCACCCAGAAGGAGTACGCCAAGGCTCTCGCAGCGATCGCCGCCGAGCTCCGGCGCCGCCCGGGCCAGCTCAACCTGCACCTGCGTCAGGCCGAGATCCTCAACCTCCAGGGTGAGCGTGGGCGGGCGATAGACGTCTATCGAGAGATTGCCGAGAGCCAGGCGCGGGATGGTTTCTACGCCCGGGCGATCGCGGTCTACAAGAAGATCCACCGCCTTGATCCCGAGCAAGAGATAGAAGCCGAGCTCGCTCGCCTGATCGAGGAGGACCGACAGAGCAAAGTCGGTTCCAGCCGCTCACGTGGTGCAGGCCGCCTGGCAGGCGAGTCCTCGTCGGATCTGGCCCGAGCGGCCGAGGAGGAGCAAGAGCTCAAGGAGCTGCACGCCTCCTCCCTCTTCTCGTCCTTCGAACGCGAGGCACTGGAGAAGATCATTTCCTCGACCGAGCTTCGCTCCTTCAAGGAGGGCGACATTATCGTCACCGAAGAAGAGCGGGGATCGAGCCTGTTTCTGATCGTCGGCGGATCGGTCAAGGTTTTCACGCGGACCGACGAGGGCGGTAACCTGCCTCTGGCCGAGCTCGGACCGGGCGATTTCTTCGGCGAGGTCTCCCTTCTGACCGGCAGACCCCGAACCGCCACCATCACCGCCAGCTCTCCGGTCACCGCCATCGAGCTCGATCACGACAGCGTTGAACGCATCGCCGAGGACCACCCCGAGGTGCACCAGGTCCTCGAGGACTTTTACAACCGAAGGGCGCAGCACACGGTGGAGGCCGTGATTCGACGGATGCGTGGCGATAACTGAGCTGATTGCCCGGTGGCGATACGACCGATTCTCATTTTCGGAGATCTCCGCCTGGAGGCGACCAACGAGGCCGTCGAGCACTTCGGGTCCGAACTCCACAGACTCGTCGACGATCTCTTCGAGACCGGCTGGCGGGCCCCCGGCCTCGGTCTGGCCGCTCCCCAGGTCGGCGTAAATATCCGCCTGGCGACAATCGACCTGTCGGTGGGTACGGACCCGGACGCCCGGATCGTCCTCGCCAACCCCGAGATCGTCGACCGCCGGGGCAAAATCAGAATCGAGGAGGGCTGCCTCTCCTTCCCGGGCCTGTTCACGAACATCGAAAGGCCTACGGAGGTCCGCGTCCGGGCGCAGGACGAGCACGGCGTCCTCAGGGAGATGGAGGCCGACGGCCTCCTCGCCCAGGCCGTCTGTCACGAATTGGACCACCTCGACGGAGTGCTCCTCGTGCACCACCTACGCGGCTTGAAGCGCCGCCTTTTCATGCGCAAGGTGGAGAAGATGCGGAAGCTCGGCGTGTGGCGAGAAACCGCTTAAGAAAATTAGGAATTAGGAATTAGGAATTAGGAATTACCGGCGCGGGGAGGCGACGGAAGGTTCTTGGCGTGAGTTGCCCGCGTTTGAACGTTCCGACCGGACACGAGTGTCGAGGGATTTCGGATTTCACATTTTTCGGCAGGGGGAGGCGGGGGTGGGTCACGGCGCCCGCCCTGGCCACGGCGTAGCCCGAAGGGCGAAGCCGGGAGGGCGCCAGTAATTAAGAATTGAAAATTGAGAATTGAGAATTATTTGAGCGTCAAATCCCGCTGGGGAGACCCGCTCGGGGATTGCCCTCGTAAAGCTCGGAGATGCTCCGCGCCGTCTCCTCGCCTGCCGGCGAGACCACTTTGGGCACCACGATCTGGACTGTATAGAGGTGGTCGCCAAAGGCTCGGGTCTTCATGTTGCGAACCCCCTTGCCGCGCAGGCGGAAGGTCCGTCCGGAGTTGGTCCCCGCAGGGATCTTCGCCCGCACCGGACCGTGGACCGTGCCGACCTCGACCTCACCTCCACGATAGGCCTCCGAGAAGGTCACGGGAATCGTGGTGCGGATATCGTCTCCATCCCGCTTGAAGAAGCTGTCCGCCCGAACCCGGACGCGAACGAAGAGATCTCCGGGCTTGCCTCCACCCCGCCCCTCGGCCCCCTTGCCGGCGACGCGAACGCGCTGACCGTCGGCCACGCCCTCGGGAATCTTCACCCGCAGCCGCTCGGTGGAAATCACGACTCCGGCGCCATGGCAACTCGGGCAGGGCCGCCCGCCACTACTTCCGTCACCACCGCAGGTTGTGCAGCCGACCTGCCGCTGAACCGGTATCGTGACGCTAGTGCCTTGCACCGCATGGGCAAACTCGATCTCGACCTCGAGTTCTTGATCCGCCCCCCGGCGGGTCCGGCGCCGCGCCTGCCCGGCACGAGCCCCTCCGAAAAACTCGCCGAAGAGATCGCTGAGATCATGGAACCCTCCGGTGGCACCGGCAAAATCATCGACATTGACCCGGAAGCCCCCAGCATCCTGCCATCCGGCCCCCGCCTGGCGAAAGGGATCGTAGGAGACTCCGGGATCGCCATCGACGCGGCCAAAGGTGTTGTACTGCGATCGCTTCTCCGGATCGGAGAGCACCGCATACGCCTCTTGGATCTCCTTGAACCTCTTCTCCGCTTCGGGATTGTCGGCGTTCACGTCGGGGTGGAACTTGCGCGCCAGTTTTCGGTACGCCTTCTTGATCTCCTTGGCGTCCGCACTGCGCTTCACCCCGAGCGTCTTGTAGTAGTCCGCGGCCACGCTTCCTCCCAAATGCTCTCGGGCGCCTCGCCTCCCTCATTCGGCCCTAAAGAAATATGAGCGAGAACCTATAATATTTCAACCTCTGGCCCACAAAGATCAGAATCGCTCCACGGGTGCCGTAGAATGACGTAATGGATCAGGCAGCCCTGTCGCTCCTCCTCGTCGCCGCTCTCCCATCACGGGTAAGGCGATCTCTCCTGCCTCTGCTTCTCGGGCTTTTCCTGGCTGCTGCTTTCAACATCCCGTGGATTGCCGATTTCTTGACCGGTTCAGAATCCCCGGACCAACGGCTGTTCCGGTTTCTCGAGGACCCAACGGTTTCCGTCATCGCCAACCTGCTGGCCGGGATCCTCATCGTCTGGGGACTCATCCAACTTCTCCGGTCAGGCAGTGGCAGGGAGCGCCTGGTACGGACCCTGGTCAGCCGGGGAGATTACATCGGAGCCGCGCAGATGCACGCCCAGGGCGGCGACCTGCGCCGCGCCCTGGCCATGTACCGTAAGGGGAAGTCGTGGAACGACGCGGCGCGCGTCGCCCTCGAGCTAGGCCGAGACCGCGAAGGCGCGGACCTTCTCCGCCGCGCCGGCGGACACCATCTCGGGGAGGCCGCCCGTCTCTATCGGCGGATCGGTGACAATTCGGGGGCTCAACGCTGCGACCGCGACCTTGCGCAGTGGCTGACCAGTCGTGGAAAGCACGACGAGGCTGTGGAGGCCTGGCTGCGCGCCGGCCAACCCAAACGGGCGGCAAAGGCGGCAACGGTCGCCCTCGAAGAGGGACGCCTGGGATCTTCTCACCAGGCCTTGCGGGCGGCCCGCCGGGCGGTTGAACAGACCGGAGACCATCTCACGCTCGCCCGCCTGCACGAGGTCGAGGGCAACTGGCAGGCCGCCGCCCATGCATGGCGAGCGGCGGGCCGGCCTGGGCCGGCTGCGGAAAACTTCCGAAAGGCGGGAATGTTGCATGAAGCCGCCGCTGCCGAGGCCGAGGCCGGCCATCCTCAGGAGGCAGCTCAGCTCCGCATCCGCCAACTGGAGCGCCTGCGCGACCAGTTGCACATCTGTGAAGCACGTGGCGAGCCGGGACGCGAGGAGGCGGAACGCCTGCGGCTCGAGATTGACCAGGAGGCGGAGTCACTGGTCCCACTCCTCACCGAGCTGGGAATGCGAACCGAGATGATCGAGGTCCTCAGCGCATCCGGCCACGTCGAAGAGGCGATCGAAAAACTCGTGGAACAGGGCGAGGAGCAGGAAGCAGCCGATCTGGCAACAAACACCCAGCTGTGGCACGTCGCCGCGCCCATCCTCGAGCGACTCAATCGCTGGGGCGAAGCGAGCGATGTTCACGAGCTGGCCGGAAACATCGAGGCGGCGGCTCGCTGCGCCGAGAGCGCGGGCGAGGACGAGCGCGCACTCCAGCTCTACCGCAGTCTGGGCATGGCCGAACGTACGGCCCACTGCATGGCACGCCTGGGCTTTCTCCAGGACGCCCTGGTGGAGCTCCATCGGGCGGACATGATTGCCGAGGCATGTGATGTGTTGCAGAACCATCCCGGTCCAATCCCCGACATTCCGGATGTGGTGCTCGACATGGCGGAGTGGGCCCGTGACAACCGTTCCCGTGAGGTCGCCGTTGCCTGCCTGCAGAGGGCGGTCATCGGAGTGGCGCTTCAGCCCGGTCGTCTGGGGCCGGCCGTCGCCCTCGCCCACGAGCTGTACCACGCCGGTGAGCGGGCCCCGGCCCTCGCACAGCTCGAGCGAATCCTGGCCTTCGACTACTCATTCGAGCCCGCGCGAGCCCTGCGTACCGAGATCGAGTCCGCTCGCGAACCCGACCCGGCGAGCACGCGTCCGGCCACAGCCGAGGCCGGCGCCGAGCCGAAGTTCGAGCTGGCGACTCAACAACGGTACGAGATCCTCACCGAGCTCGGTCGCGGCGGGATGGGGGTCGTGTACAAGGCGCGCGATACCCGCTTAGAGCGCGACGTGGCGATCAAGGTCCTGCGAACCACTTCCGCCGAAGAGGCCGCACGGCTCGAACAGGAGGCGAAGGCCGCGGCCACCCTCAACCATCCCGGAATCGTCACTGTCTATGACTTCGAGGCCGGGTTCGACGGCTACTTCATCGCCATGGAGTTCGTCCCTGGAGAGGCCCTGGATCAGCTCTTGAAGACTGATCCCTCGCGCGTTCGCAGAGGGCTTCCGAAGTTGTTGCTGCGCCTCGCCGACGCCATCGCCTACGCCCATGCCCAGCACGTCATCCACCGCGACCTGAAGCCGGGGAACCTCCTGGTGACACCGGATCACGAGGTCAAGATTCTCGACTTCGGAATCGCCGCACGCCTCGACAGCGCGGTCGGTGAAAGCTCTTCGATCTGCGGCACTCCCTTCTACATGGCCCCCGAGCAGATTCGCGGAGAGACGCCCACCCCGGCCACGGATATCTACGCCTTCGGCGCCACCGCCTTCCACCTCGCCACCGGGAGGCCGCCCTTCCACACCGGTAATGTCATCGATGCCCACCTGAATCAAGCCCCTCCCGACCCGCTCGAGTTCGCACCCGATCTCGAGCCCGAGCTCGGTCGCATCGTCCTTCGGTGTCTGGAGAAGAAGCCCGAGAACCGCTTTGCAGACGCACGGCAGCTGCGCACGGCCCTGGAGGCATTGTGCCGCTGACGGGCGCCGGCCCGATCGCTTCATCCGCGCCTCACATTGGAGATCCCCGTTGCTGAGCGTACGCGAGGCATGGCGCCGCCCCGAGCTGCGCTTCCTGGCCCTCTTCCTGGCTATCCTCGGCGTGAGTTTCACCGCGATCGCCTTCAAGCCGGTCAACGATGCCATTGTTGTGCCCTATACCGCTTTCATCGCCAGGCTCTCCGGAGCGGTACTCCGTTTGCTCGGCGAGAACGCTACGGTCGATAGCTGTGTGGTCAGTTCGCCGCGGTTTGCGGTCACAATCTACAACGGCTGCAACGGACTCATCACCAGCCTCATCTTCATCTCCGGGGTGCTCGCCTTCCCGGCCCGCTGGGGGGCGAAGGTCGCGGGAGTGGTCGGTGGCCTGGTGGCGATTCAGCTCATCAACCTCGTCCGCATCATCTCGCTCTTTTACATCGGCATCTACCTGCCCAGGTTCTTCAACCAGTCTCACATCTTAATCTGGCAGTCGGTGGTGATTCTCGCCGGGGTAGCGTTGTGGGTGACATGGGCACACCGCTTCGCGGCCCCGGCGGTTGACCGCTCCTGATGGACTGATGACCTCGGCATTTGAGTCGCACCGCTCCTTTCTGCGGCGTTTGCCCTTGACCCTGGTGATCGGAATGCTCGTGTGGCTGCTCCTGCGGCCGGCGATAGATGCCGCGACCGCCGGCCTTGCCCAGACCCTGATCCGCGCTTTCGAGCACCCGCGCGTGACCCGGCTGGTGGTGAACGATCATCGCGCCGAGGTGCGGCGCGCCGATTTCAGAAGCGACTCGAAGATCCCCACCATCCCCCTGACCGAAATCCACTTCAACACGATCGTGCTCTTGGCGCTCTTCCTCGCCCTGCCACGCCCCCTCTCCCGCCGACAGCTGGAACGCCTCTTCATGGGCTGGTGCGTGCTCTACCTCTCCCAGTCCATGAACCTTCTCTTCCACGTCAAGGTCCTCTACGCCATGGGGCTCGGCGAGTGGAGCCAGCAGACATACTCCGAATTCGCCCGCAATTTCTTCGGGTTCTGGCGCTACTTCACCGACCTCCCCGGCCGTTTCTCTTTTCCCTTCCTGATCTGGCTGGGATTCAACTGGGACCTCGTGATGGGACTTCTGGCCCCCGGTGTGGCTCAGCCGGACAAGACCGAGAAGCGATCGCGGCGGGCGCGGAAGGCCTAATACTAACGGTTGCGGCGCAAGGAGCGGTAGTCTGGAATCTCATACTCCTTGATCTTCGCAATCAGCGATCCGCGGGACAGGTTGAGCTCCCGCGCTGCCTTGCTCTGGTTACCCAGGGTCCGTCGTAAGACGCGGTCGATGACCAGCCGCTCCGCCGCCGGAATTACCCGCTTGAGATCGTCTTCCGCGAGGAGAGCTGCAGCATCGGAAGGATCCTCCGCGCCCCTCGCTCCGTCGGAAGGTCGGGCGGAGCCACGGATCGTTTCACCCTCTGGGGTTGCCGAAACCAATCGGCGCAGCTCGCCGAGGAGCTCGGTCATCTGCCCGTCGAAGGGGTGCTGGAGGAGTGAGCCGAGAGTCTCGAGGTCGATACCGCGGATCTCCTTCCCCTGCTCCGATCCCAAGGTCTCGAGCAGTCGAACGATGATCAAAGGGAGATCCTCGCGACGTTCGCCAAGAGGGGGCACGTGAATGACGTGGTCCTGGAAGAGACTGAAGAGGTCGGCATCCAACCCACCCTTCGCGACCAGGCCCATGCAGTCCTCCTCGGTGGTAGCGATCCAACGTACGCTGGGCCCGTAGCCCAACTTGAGGTCCTCGCCGATGACAGCTGCCAGTTCCTTCTGCAGCGCCGGTGGCATCCGTTGGATGTCTCGAATCACCACCACACCGCCCCCGGCCCGCTCGGCGAGGCTGCTGGCTCCCGCCGCCTCGGCAGCGCCGAAGAGCTCGACGCGCAACGCCGCCTCGTCGCCTCCGCGCACCTGCACCATGTGGACCGACGGCTCGCCGATCGGACGGAGCCAGGAGATGTGAAAGGCCAGAAAGGTCCGCCCCGATCCGGCGCGGCCGTGAAGGAGGACCGGATCGGAGGATCGCGCGGCGGCGAACGCGTGGTCGCGCAGAACCTGAACCGCCTGCGATGTCCCCGGCAGCCGCGCCTCGAGCTCTCGCCGCGCCCTCTCCTCCCAGGGCCCGAAGAGCGAGCTCATGCTCTCCACACGCTCCCAGTGAACGGCCAGCATGCGGGCGAGCTCTGCGAGAAGAAGGCGGTCTTCTTTGAGGTCGTCCCCGCCACTCTCGACCAGCAGATAGGCCCGCGATTTCAGATCGTCACCGGGAATCGGGTAGATCAACAGTTCCGAGGCGCCACGGCGCACAACGGCGAACCGACCGCCGCCGTCCAGCTCGGCAAAGGTCCGGGCCGGAAGACGCGGCGCCGAACCCGTCCAGCGGGAAGCGATGGGTTGGAATCGACCCCCCTCGTCGAGCCATGCGAGCATGGACCGGCGCTCGGCGAACAAAATCGAGAAAAACGTCTCCAGGGATGGTGCGAGCTCGGATCGCACGTTGGCTCTGAAGATCTCGACCAGGTGACGTCGTCCCTCGGTCAAGCGTTGGGACTCGCTGTACAACACCACCTCGGCCTGCCGTGCAACTGCATCCTTGGCCACTGGATCGGAGGGCGGCGCCCCCGAATCGTCCGCCACAGCGCCTCGGTCCGACGTCTCCGCCTTTCGCCCTTCCTCGTCGTCCCCCCGAAAAACAATGGTCGCGGTGCCGATTCGGATTTTGTCGCCATCCTTCAGGACGCCTCGCGAACGCCGTTCACCGTTGAGTACAACCATCTGTCGCTGCTGGCCCTGGAACGTGATCACCTCGCCGCTTCGGCGGATCAAGAGGTGGGCGGGCGCCACGCCCGGCGCCCGCAAGACAACATCGTTGCCGCTCGAGGCTCCGATGGAGACCGTCTCCTTGCCGATTTGGTAGGTCAGCTCGGAGCCGCTCCCCGTGTCGATTGTCAGCGTCATCATCTGCGCCCTCACACTCACCAAACTCTCGCCCGGCACTCAGCCCGATCTATTTGCATGCTCATTGTGCGCTCGCCCCTGTCGACGGTGGCCCTCCAGACCGCTTGGAGCATCAGAATTGCGGCTTCAGCTTACGCCGCGGGAACGAGAGTGTCAATCAACCGAACACGCGTGTCATCCCCGAAGAGTGTTGTCAAGGACGGTGTTCGGTCTCAGGACAATACCGAAGGGTCAGGAACCCACGACCACTCCGCCGAGGCGGCCCGCGAGCAGTACCAGCTCCGCCAGGTCGGGGAGAGGCTCCCCATTCTTGTCCGCCACCAACAGCCCCGCCGCCGTGCCACCGCGACCGAGGGGAATCACCGCGGTCGCCTCGGGGAGCTCGGCGACACCGAGGACCCCCGCCAGCCGGCGCGCACCACCGGCCTCGGGCTCGATCATGGTCAGCGCCTCGCCCGAGCGGATGACCCGTTCTAGCAAACCCACTCCCCGCGGGAGACCGGTGTCATTCCGGTCGAGGGGATAGCCGAAGCCTGCTCGACAGCGGATCGCCGTCTCCTCGACCGTCAGCACTGCCCCGCGGCTGAGCTGCTCGGCTGCGAGCTGCAGCAGCGAACCGACCGCCTGCTCGGGCTTGGCGTCGTAGAGAAGGGCGTCTACAAGCTCAGAGACCGCCGTCGGGAGCTCCGTGCGCCCTTCGATCCGTCGCGCCTGCAGCCGACGGTCGACCACCCGGGTAAGTGCATCGGTGAAGCGCGCCATGGCCTCGCCGGTTGAGCCCTGCGGTGCGGGCATCAGAAACGACACTCCGGCCTCGATCAACTGGTGGACCCACACGGAATCGCCGAGGGGCGCCACCCACACCACCGGCACCTGTGGCTGGACCTCTTCCGCTCTCCGGATCAGCTCCAGCCAGTCGCTCTCCCTGCCCACCCGGATGGTCGCCTGCTGGTGGTGGACCACGAGCACATCCAGCCCTTCTAAAGACACCTCGTCCGACACCGCGAAGAGTCGGACCTCCCACCCACGGCGGCGCCAACTACGCTCCAGGGAACCCCGCCACGCCCTCGGGTCCTGGGCCACGACCCCCACCTGGGCAAAAAGAAGCTCCTCGGGCGCCTCGGCCTCGAGGTCGGAGAGCAGATCGTCGAGAGGATTCTGTGGCGGTGCTGCGGGCAGCACATGGATGTTGGTCCGAATTTCCGGCTGCGAGATCTCGAAAACTTCCCCGTCGAAGAGGCGTTCGATCTCCACGCTCGAGCCGGCGCCCGGCGACGCTCGATGGCCCGCCGCAGCAGCATCGGAAAAAGCGGTGAGGCTGACAGCCTCTCCCTCGATCCGGGGGATTTTACAGGGTTCGAATCGGAAGACGCCGTCAGTGCATTGAAGCACCTTGGAAGCGTGGCGAAGATCGGCCTCCGAGGGCACTCCCACCTGCCCACGGTCCACTTCCAGACGCAGGGAGCCGGCATCGGTAACCAGCTCGAGGACGCCGCTCGGCGAAGTTGCGGAAACCAGCCGCAGCAGAGCTGGTGGCGCCAGATGCTCGAGGTTTCCCGAAAGAGTCCGCTTCACGATCCCACCTCCGCATCCTCCGGCTGCCGCACGACGTAGCTGTGAACCTCACCCGAGCGCAGGAAGAGCTCTTGACGCTCCACAACTAACCCTCCCGCCTCCACTTCCAGCAACCAGCGACCCGGAAGAAGGCCAGAGAAGCGGGCCTCGGGGTCGAGGCGCGCCCTCCGCACATCGCCGCCGATACCGCGCAGCACCGCCACCGGTTGGGGATCCTGCCATGCGCCGGAGAGACGGCACACCAGGTCCGCACCCCTGTTGGGCCGCAGCAGCCGCTTCCCGTCACGCGACAATCGTTCGAGCCCGCCGCTGCCGCCCACCACCCGCACGGCAGGGGGCCTCGTCACCGTGTCGGCAAACACGATGTGGCGCGAGGTGATGGCCCACAGCCCGAGTGTGGGATCGGCGGGCACCCAGCCCGCGCCGGGGAGGCGGCACTCGAGCCAGCGATGCGGAATGGCCCCGTCGTCGCTCACAAGCAGCCCGCTGACGGTGCGCGCCTCGAACCCCGCCGTGAGAAGCAGTGCCGTGGTTGCGTTGGCCAAGCCGGAGCACCGCCCCCGTCCCCGGCGGAGAACCGACGACGCGTCCTGCGGACCACCGTCGCTGGTGTCGAGGACCACGTGGTCAGCCGCCCACTCGAGCACCAGCGTCGCCGCCTCCCACGCGCCAATATCAGGTCGGAGTCGGACCTTGAGGCGCGATGGGAGCGCAAAGCCCGCCGGCACCTCCGACGCCCCTCCCGCCGCCAACACCTGTGCGTATGTCCCCGTGGCGCCGATCGGGCCGAGGGTGGCCGCCACCTGCACCTCGACCTCGGCGTCGGTCACCGCCCGCACCTCCTGGACAAAACCATTGGCCGCGGCGGCAACCGGAGCGTCGCCACCGACCAACTGGTAGATCGCCTCCCCAGCGCCGACGGTGGCGGCGGCGAACAGGCAGAGGACAGCGGGGAGGATTTTCATCCGGTTTCGGCCCTGCGCTTGACGAAGCCGTCGAGTACTCCGTTGACGAAGCGCGCCGAGTCCTTGGCCCCGAATCTCTTCGCGATCTCGATGGCTTCGTTGATCACCACCGCATGCGGGGTGTCCGTCTCGAAGAGAAGCTCGAACATGGCAAGCCGCAGGATGTTGCGATCCACGGCGGCCAAGCGTTCGAGGCGCCAGTGGGCCGTCTGCCGGCTCAGCTCGGTGTCGATCTCCTCCAGCTGCTCGAGGCTGCCGCGGAGAAGTACGTCGGCGAAGGCGCGCAC
>DAOWFV010000210.1 GCA_030637805.1 Acidobacteriota bacterium
CCTGCAGCGCGCCGGCCAGCCGTTCCTCCGCTGACGTGCGGAGGGCCGCAGCCTCGCCAACCGTGCGTGAGGTGGCATGGAGGAGGGTCAGTGCGAGCGCGAGCGTCGCCACCAGCACCAGAGCGGGCCTTCCTCCGGGCGCGGTCTCGGCCGCCGTTTTTCGGGGTCGGCAGGCGATCGCCCAACCCAGGAGCACCGCCCACGGCAGGGCGACCCCCGATCCGAAGAGCGAGAAATCCACCAGGTTGTGGAGCGGGATCACGGCGACCGCGACCGCCAGCTCCGGACGGTGCGGCCACAGGGCGCGTACCAACCGCCACAAGGCGAACGCGATCACGACGAAGGCAAGAAGCCCCGCCGGCCCGAGCTCGGCCAGCCACTCGAGTGGCAGGGAATGGGCGTGGCGCGGACGGTTGCCGACAGCGAATGGCACTCCCTGCGCGGCCTGAGCGAAGCCCGCCGGACCCACGCCCGCCGCCGGCGCCGTCGACCACACCCAGACCGCAGTACGCCAGTTGTCCAGGCGCAGCAGCACCGGCTCGAGCTCGAGCACATCGCCACGCCAAAACACGACGGCTGTCAGCGCGATTGCCAGCGCCAGCACCACCGCCACCATCCGTGACCCTCGCCCTCCCAGCCCCAGCGCTGCGCAGGCGCCGAGCGCGAGGCCGATGCCCACCGGTGACCGTGTGAGGACCAGCCCTACGATGCAGAGGATCGAGCCGACGATCCACAAAGCCGCCGACCATCGCCACCTCACGCGCGCCACCAGGAGGGGCAGGGCGGTGGCGAGCAGGACCGCAAGGTGGCTCGGCAGCAGCTGGGAGGCGAAGGCGCGGCCGCTGGCCAAGCGCTCGGCCGCCGCGAAGCGCATCGGCTCGGGCAGCTCCGCCACCTTCGGGATCGCGCTATCGAACCCCGCCACCACCTGCCACAGGCCCCACAGGGCGAGACCCGAGAGCAGCAGCGCGAGCAGCGCGGGCCCGCGATCCGGCGGCGCCTCCCGCGAGGCGAGCCACACGAGGCCCGCGACCGCGGCGAGCAGGCCCAGCTCGCTCACCGCCGATGCCGGATCCCAGCCCGCGAGCCCGGCGGCGAGGAGAAGAACGCCGGCTCCCGCCGCGACCGCGAGGCCGCGGGCGAGGGCGGCCGTCGTACGCCGCCAGCCCCACACGGCAAGGGCAAGAACCACGGCGGCGGTGAGCACGGCTGACCAGGGATGGGTCTCCACCGGCCGCCACGCAAGCCACGCCGCGATGGCCAGCAGCGTTGCTTGCGGGCCGGGGAAGTGGCGGGCGCCGGTCAACCAGCGCCTCGCACCGGCCGACTGCCCTCCACGATCCCGGGCAAAACCTCACGGGTTGTCACTCTAGGATCTTAACCCGTATCGAGGCGATTCTCCGTTCGTAGTAGACACCCGGTGAGATAAGCGGGCCAGCTAGACCGCATATTTCACCAGCTTCCTGCTGCGGCCGTCGTAGCATCGGGGTCAGGGCAGTTCAGGTCCCAGGTCTCAGGCTTCAGGTTTCAATGAAAAACTCACGTAGTCACAAATAGGGCTTGACATCGCAGGAGTCCAACCGACAACTTGGGTGCGACCTGCGACCTGCGACCTGGCGAGATATGCGGGCTACGTGCGCCGATGAAAAACGGGGGCACCGGCGTGCCCCCGCGAGAATGAACAGAATCCGACCTCAGTCGTTCTGGACGCCCTCCGGAAATTGGATAAAGGAGCCGTTGCTGAACACGATGTCACAGTCCATTGTGTTCGTTGTGATGCCGACACCATAACTGGCCGCATCATTCTCGGTTATTCTGTCTTTTCCGCAGGAGACCAGGGTGTAGAAACGCGTTGCCGAGGCCGCCCGGAAGGGGGTCCGCCAGCCGTCCACCATGGGAAGGTGCCTCACGTACGTCGGTGACAGAAACAACGCGTAGGTGTTGTTGAAGTCGGCATCGGCGAATGTGGGGTAGAAGGTCATGTCCACCGCGTAGGCCTCGGTGGCGGTGCCCACGGTCCGAAGATCCGACATCGACCTCTTCTGGCGGCCACGGTTGATGGCGTTCAGCAGGTTGGGGATCGCGATGGCGGCGATGATGCCGATGATCGCCACCACGATCAGAAGCTCGATCAGGGTGAAACCACGATTCTTGCGCATGATGTTCTCTCCTTTCGCGGCTCTTTTACGCAAGCCCCGTGCCAGGTTCCAAACTACACCGGCCCGCACAAAATGACGCTCCGCGTCACTGCGGCTGCGTCTCGCATGCCTTATGCGTCACTCGGACTCCCACTCCGGGCCCTGGCACTCCCAGCGGTGGGGCGGCGCCCACACCCCGGGCCACTCCACCGCCGAGGTCACTCGCACCCGCACCGCATCCCGCCAGTAGTCGTAGGCGAGGCCGTCGCGCGCGTGCACGGCCACATCGAGAAGATAGTCCCCGGGCGCCAGCTGGAGCGAGTCGTAAACGCAGCTCACCTCCCCATCGGCGGCCAGCTTTCGCGGCACGAGACCGTCGAGGTCGGTGTTGTGGCCACCGACCAGAACACCGTCAATGCGGTGCCAGGCGATCCCGAAGACGAAGTCCTCCACCGGCTGCTTGACCCGGTAGCGGATGCGCAGCCGGCAGGGGCTGCCGCTGGGGATCAGTCGTTGCGTCGCGGAGCCGGAGATCGATTCCACGCTCACGATCTCGACGTCGCCGGTGCCCCAGCGCTTCCCCTCTTCCTCCATTCGCGCCCTGCCAAGGTCGGGTTGGCGGTCATCCGAGCCGCCGGCGACGTCGCTGCGATAACGGGCGACCACCGCGTCGGCCGGTCCCTCCGCCACCACCCGGCCCCGCTCCAGGTAAAGGGCGCGGTCTGCGAAGCTGGTCACAAGGTCGAGATCGTGAGAGACCAGCACCATGGTCACGCCCTGCTGCCGCATTCGCGCCAGGCGATCGAGGCAGCGCCGGGTGAAGGCTTCGTCGCCCACCGACAGAACCTCGTCGATCAAGAGCACGTCCGGGTCAACCGCCACCGCCACCGCAAAGCCGAGCCGCACATACATTCCCGAGGAGTAGATCTTCACCGGCTGGTCGATGAATGAGCCGATTTGGGCGAAGTCGACGATCTCCGGCATCCGCTCCTCGATCTCTCGTCGTCCGAGCCCGAGCAGCATGCCGTTGATGAGCACGTTCTCACGCCCCGTGATTTCGGGGTGGAAGCCGGCGCCGAGCTCGATCAGGGCGGTCACCCTTCCCTCGACCTCTACCGAGCCTGAGGTGGGCCGGAGGATTCCGCCGGCGAGCTTGAGGAAGGTGGATTTTCCGGAGCCGTTCGGGCCGACGATGGCCACCGCCTCGCCGGGCCCCACCTCGAGGTCGATGTCGTCCAGGGCGACATGCTCCTCGGGCGCCGCCGCCCGCCGCGCGAGACGGCGATGGAAGAGCGCTCCCTTGAGTGTTTCGTGACGCGTTCGCCGTCCCCGCCAGCGGTAGACCTTGCGCACCCCGGCGAAGCGGATCGCGCCCCTCACACCGCCTCCACCAGGGTCTCGCGGTAGTGGGCGAAGACCCGAGCTCCCAGCCACCACGAGATCACACCTACAGCCAGGGCCGTCAGCCAGGTTTCGAACGAGGAAATCTCGCCGGTGAATACGACATCACGGTACACCGTCACCAGGCTGGCCAGGGGGTTGAGGGCGAGGACCCGGCGCAGCAGCGAGGGCACCTGCAGGCCGTCGAGGCTATAGATGATCGGCGAGGCGAAGAAGAACAGGTTGAGCAGGTGGCCTACTAGGTCGCGCATGTCGCGGTAGTGGACCGACAGCGCGGAGACCGCCAGGACCGTACCGCCGGTGGTGAGGATCCACGGCACCAGCGCCAGCGGCACCAACCACATGGTCCATGGGAAAGGGTGCGCTCCCGCGAGAGCGGCCACCGCCATCGCTGCAAGCAGCACCGGAAGGGCGAGGAGGTGATGGACCAGGTGGGCCAGCACGGTGACTGCGGGAAAAATCTCCGGCGGACACATCACCTTCGCCAGTAGCGGTCCGTTGTCCACAAGGGTTATGGAGGCGTCCAGCACGGCTCCCGAGAAAAACAGCCACGGCAGAAGGCCGCTGAAGAGGAACAGAGGGTAGGGATCGCCGCCCGGGAAACGCGGGTGGAAGATGTAGGTGAAGACCACCGTGTAGACCGCGAGCAGAAGCAGCGGGTTGAGCAGCGACCAGAAAAACCCGAGGAACGATGCCCGGTAACGGGCATCGAGCTCCCTGCGCACCAGCACCGCGATCAGAGCGCGATGCCTCCACAGCAGCCGCTGAACCGTCATCGGAACAACAGGTGGTTAGCCTCCACCCGTGAGGAGTTCCTGCACCTGGTTCAGGATGCGCTTCCGCTCCGTCTCGAGGTAACGCTGGTAGGTGAGAACCTGTCCTTCTTTGATGATGAACATCTTCGGATAGTGTTTCACATCACCGTAGTCGTCGAAGAGAATCGGACCGGTGACGCCGATGAACTCGGTGCCGCCATAGCGCAGGGCCTTGAGGATCTCCGAGGTCACGGGAGGCTTGGCTACGTTCATGGTGTGGATGGTGAGGCGCATAGCATCATATCCGTGCGCCGCGAAGACATCCGGTGCGCGCTGATAGGTGTCCATGTAGCGGTTGACGAAGCTCAGCACCGGCTCCTTTTCGGAGGTGCGGTCGAACGGCGGAAGCGGCAGGAGGATTCCCTCCGCTGCATCGCCGGCCTCGCGGATCACGCGGCTGTTGTAAAAGGCCGATGTCGTGACAATCCTGCCGGCGAATCGCCGCTCGCGCAGGAAACGCAGAACCTCGAGGATCTCTTCGGCGTAGCCGATGGCGTAGGCCGCCATGACCCCGTCGCGTGCGAGCACTGAAACCGCGCGTTGCTGCCAACCGTCCTCGTCGACGGAGATCCGATCCACCACAGTGCCGCCCAACGCCTCCTGGTACTGCTTGAGGAACTCGGGTTCGATGCCACGGATGTACTCGGTGTCTCCCGTGAAAAGAAGCACCCGGTGCTGCCGGAGCTTTTCATAGAGGAACTTGCCCGCGGTGTGGCCCTCGAGCTCGTCGGAGGGGTAGATTCGGAACATCATTCTGGACCGCCGAGCCAGGCCGGGAGCCGATGCAGATGGAGACAGGCATACGATCTCAAGATCGTCCAGCTCGGGGATCAGAGCCAGGGCTTCGGCGCTGGTCGCCCCACCGATGACTATCTTGACCTCGCGCTCTTCCACCATCCGCCGCAGCTCGGCGGCCGCTCGCTCCGGATCGGAGCCGGTATCCGCCCACACCACCTCGAATTCAGGGGGAAGCTGGATCGTCTTGGAATCCGAAGGGAGCTGCTTCGGCTCCCGGGCCACGCTGAGAGCCAGGCGGATTCCACTCTCGATGGACTCGCCGTAGGACGCCGCCGCTCCCGTGGTGGGCAACAACACCCCCACCACCGGCTTGCTGCTGCACCCGGCCAAAACCCCGACCAAGCCAAGCATCAAAACGATCGCCAGGCCGACTCGCCGGACCATGAGGCCACCTCCTATGATCGCGCTCAGAGTAGCACAGCGACACCGCCGGGCTCCGCCCGTTCGGCCAGGATCTTCAGTGACCGAGCGGTGGTTCGGGCGGAGGAACGTCCTCGTTATCCGCCGCGAGCATCGCGAAGACGACCCGGCGCCGCAGGCCCAGGCGACGGGCTGTGATCCGCAGGGCCTCTTTCCGGTCCGCACCCCCGGCCAGGGCTCGCTGATACTCCGCGCGTACGGTCTCCGCGCTCACATCGGGAGGGGATTCCTCCTCGCCGGTCGGACCTATGACAAGAATATACTCCCCGCGCGGGTGCTCGGCCTCGGCGCTCGCCGCGAGCTCGGCGAGATTGCCAACCACCGCCCGCTCGTGCAGCTTGCTGATTTCCGCAAGCAGGGTCGCGCTCCGCTGTCCTCCCAGAACCTCGGCGAGGTCCGCGAGCTCCCGGCCCAGGCGGTGCGGCGACAGCAGCACTACCAGGGTCGACGGGCACGACGCCAGCTCGGCGATGCGACGACGCCGCGGCCCCGGCCGGCCGGGGAGGAATCCACACAGGGTCGCCGGCAAGGGCGGCTGGCCGGCGGCGGCGAGCGCAGCGGTGAATGAGGAGGCGCCTGGGACGCTGCAGACCTTCAGACCCGCCCGGCGGACGGCGCGCACCAGCTGATAGCCCGGGTCCGACAGAACGGGGGTGCCGGCGTCGCTGATCAGGGCGACTGAGATGCCCCCCTTCAGGACCTCGATGAGGGCGCCGACCTGGGAGTTCTCATTGTGTTCGTGCAGGCTGCGGAGGCGACCCCTCGCCGGAAGCCCGAGGTGGGAAAGCAACGCCCGCGCACGCCGGGTGTCCTCCGCGAGCACCAGCCCGACCTGGCCGAGGACCTCGCCGGCCCGCGGTGAAAGATCGCCGAGGGTGCCGATCGGCGTAGCCACGATCCACAGGGTTCCGGGGTTCGGCTCGGACGGCGGCACGCTGCTATCATAACAGGGTGCGCATAACCGCCCTTAGCCTCATCCTCATGGCTGTCAGTCACTTCGCAGCTCCGGAGGAGCCCCGGTGGGAGACTATGGAGGAGGTCCTCGCGGTGGTCGGCAACACTCCGATCCTCTTCAGCGATCTCGAGCTCGCGGCCCTGGTGCGGCTCGTTGAACCCGAGGCGGGGGAAGCCGAGGCGGCTTTCCGGTCACGTCTCCTCGACGCCCGGGTCCGCCTCGAGCTCCAGTTTCGCGATCTCGAGGACGGCGGACTCCTTTACCGTCTCGACCTCGATCCGGCGACGGTCCACGCGGTTCTGGTCACCCGCGGCGGCGGGAAGGAGACCCTTGGCCGGGATCTGGAGGAGGCGGGACTCGACTGGCCGGATCTGGATGAGCTGGTCCTGCGTGCTGCCGCCGCCGAAGCTTTCGTCGAGCAGCGGCTCCGCCCCCGCATCTCGGTGAGTGCGGAGGAAATCGAAGCCGCCTACCAGCGGCTCCTGGTCGAGGAGATCGCGGGAACCGGCGAACCTCTCCCACCGTTAACCGCCGTCCGTGACCACCTGCAACGCCTCCTGGTGGAGCAGAAGCTCAACGACGAGATCGAGCGTTGGACCGAGCACGCCGGCGAACGCCAGGAGGTCGTGCGTTTCAGTCGGTAGGTGGGGGTGTGGCGGCCACCCCGGCTTCTTCTTCCTGCCGGTAGAGCTCGTCGTAGCTCGCCGCCGAGGCCAACACGGCAGCCGTGTAAGCCCGTGTGGCGGAAAACGAGATGTTCATGAGATACAACTTATCGGTGCAGCTCGCGCCACATTGATCCAACCACAGCCTCGCCTGGGCCTCGCCCGCGTTGTAGGCGGCCACGGCCGGCGCATGACGACCGGAGAACGTCCGCAGCAGCCGTCCCAGCTCCGCGGCGCCGAGTCTCAGGTTCAATCCGGGGTCGAAGAGGTCCTCAGGGCTCGGCGGCGGCGCGCCCAGATTGGCGGCCACGGTGGAGGCCGTCGCCGGCATGAGCTGCACCAGCCCGCGCGCTCCCACCGCCGATCTGGCCCCTGGGTCCCACCGCGACTCTTCGCGCGCAACCGCGGCGAGCAGGGGCCAGGGAACCCTACCATCCGCTGCCGCCCCCTTCACCAGCGCCGGCTCCGGGAGGGGGTAGAGGGTCCTCCGAAAGCTCTCCGGGAAGGCGCAGACCGGCACCTCGGCCCCCGCCTGCCGCCACGCCCCGTCGGCGGCCCGCAGCGCTCTCCACGGCAGCCCGAACGCGAGCAGGCGGTCGGCGCTCCACGCGGTTGCCGCGGCATCACCCCGCGGCATGCCGGAGGGGTCCCAGCGAACCGCCTCGCGTTCCAGCCCGATTCCCCACAGCTGCCCCGCCAGACCGGGCGCGAAGGGCGGCGTCCCGGATTGCTCCGCGAGCTCGATTTTCGAAGCCACCCGCTCACAGAGTCCTTGGAGTTGGGCTCGGTCCGGCTCCAGCACCGCCCATCGACCGAGGGCACGCCACAGTGAACCGCCCTCCGCTCCTTCAACCGCCGTTCTCCGCTGCTGCCGCCAGGCGTCCACCAGAGGTTCCGGCAACGAGGCCATCACTCCCCGCGCCTGTGCGCCCCAAAATGGACCGAGCGACTTGGCCGTCCGCTCGAGCGTGTTCAGCGCCTCCTCCGCCGCCCCGTCTCCGGCTGCCAGCTCCGCGGCGAGCACCGCGGCCGGCGCCGCCCACGGTCTCCGCCGAACCGATTCGAGGCGATGTCGTGCGGTCGAGCGATCGTCGTGGCGGAGGGAGTCCATTCCCAGCATCAACTCGCCCCGGGCGCGCGCACTACGCCCCCGCAGATGGCTGATGCCCTGCGCCGCCAGCTCCGGCTCATCTCGACGGAGGCGGAGCCGGGCCAGGAAGAGGCGCCTGTCGTCGGTGGTCTTTAGGCGCACCGCGCGTTGGGCCGCCGCCACCGCCTCGTCCATCTGCCCGTTCAGCTCGTAGCTGCGGCCGAGATGAACCTCCAGCTCCGCACGTCTCTCTGCACTTCGGGCTCGCGCGATCGCCTTCCGGTACCAGGAGATGGCCTCGGCCCAACGATCCTGCCGAAACGCGCACCGGCCGCGCAGGTAGGCGACCTCCTCCCGGGGAACAGACGTGTGACGGACCTCGTCGAGGTCCTCGAGGAGGGGCTCGGCCTCGGTGTACAGTGCGTGTCTATACAACGTCTTGGCGACCCGCCACTGCTCCACCGGAGACATCGGATCGTACTCACGCAGCACGGCGGCCGCCTCCAGGGCCACCAGATCCCCGGTGGAGGCGGCGAGGAGGCGCTCGAGACGTTGGCGGCGCCGCTGGTCGTCGCCGAGGGCGAGACCGAGCTCGAGGCGTCGACGGAGGCTGCGCGGGAGCTTCGGTGCCGCGCCCTCGAGGGCCTGGCGTTGTTCGGGTTTGACACCGACCGCGAGAGCTTCCGTAGCGGACTCGGTGGCAGCCTCCCTGACCTGCCAGGAAGGTGCCTTGCGTAAGCTTGGCAGCACGAGCTCCACCGCCGGGTCCGGGTTCTCGGTGCGCACCAGCTCCGCGAGCTGGACCTCCGCGAGCCGAGCCAGGCGCTCGTCCCCGCCGACCACGACATCGCCGAGAAAGCGTCTCTCGGATTCACGGTCACCCAACGAACGAGCCGCCCGTGCCGCGATCAGCGCCTCTCCCTGGCTCAGAGGCAGCTGGTCCGCTCGCCGCGAGGCTACCTGCAGCACTCGCGCCCAATCCTCGGACCTGGCGAGCTCCTCCAACCCCGCCCACAAGGACGGCACGGCCAGAAATGCTCCGGCCAGCCCCACAATCAACCCGCGATGTGCCATTCCCTCCCTTCAACACCAACCGAGTGCAGGATCATCCCAGCATCGAGCGGCGGTTCGATAGTAATATTCCAATATGGCGGATAGTCCTTTGAGCACGCCTCCCGAAACCGCACCGTGGAGAAACCTCCGAGACCGGTATCGGCTCTACGTGGCGGGCTGCATCGCCGCGGTCGTATTGCCGAGCTTGGTCTACGCCGGCATCATGCTTTACGGATACGACGGCCTGCCCTACCTCCGCGGTGACTGCCAGTATTACTTCTACACCGCGGTCTCGCTGTGGAATGACGGCGACCTCGACCTGTCAAACCAGCTCCCGTCTCCACTTTCCCGACACTCGGGAGATGTTTCCCTCGATCTCGGCGGGCGCCTCGTTCCAAAACACCCAATCTGGTTTCCGTTGCTCGCACTGCCTTTCATCGTTGCTTTTGGCCCACCCGGTGCACTTGCCTTCAACCTATGTCAGCTCGCACTCCTGCTGTACCTCACCTACCACCTCGCCGCTCGTTTCGCGCGACCGCCCGCAGCGTCGTTGGCCGTGATCCTCACCGGCATCCTCTCGTTCCTGCCGCACTACGTTTGGAACTTCTCTCCGGATGTTTTCGTCACCTTGCTGCTGGTCGCTGGATTGGTCTCACTCCCGCCAGACCGCTCGCCCGTGCTGATCCGGTGCTTTGCGGCCGGCCTGCTGTTCGGCTTCGCCGTTGTGTCGAAGTACCCGCTGTTTCTCGCACTTCCCGGCGTCCCCCTCCTGGTCGGTCGTCCGTTTCGAAGGACCCTCTCTGCTTTCGCGGCCGGGTTCGTTCTGCCGCTCGTCGCGTGGGCTTGCTTGAACGTCCACCTCTTCGGCTCGCCCCTCGTGACGCCATACGATCGCATCGCCGTTATCCAGAACGATGTCACGACAGTGCACTCCCACCGCTCCGATTTCAATGTTCCAGTGTGGACCGGCATCCGACAACAGCTCTTCGACCGCAGGCTGGGGCTGTTCTTCACAACACCGGTCACGCTGCTAGCACTGGTCGGCCTGCCGCTGTTGGCACGCCGTGACCGCCGCGCAGCGCTTTACCTGGGCGGCACCCTGCTTCTCATCTTCCTGCTGTTCTCGAAGTACCAGTGGTGGAACGCGTCGCACCGCGGCAATCGCTTCCTGATGCCCATCGTCGTCCTAGCGACGATCCCGCTTGCCGTCCTGATCGACTCGACGACGCGCTCCTTGAAAGGTCGGCGCGGACTCACCAAAACCGCCTCCGGTGGGGCCTCACCCGACCCACCACGAGTTCGCGAACAGCGCCACGAATAAGCCCGCAATAGTTGCACCCATGAAGGCATAGAGTAAAGGAAAGCACCTCCGTCCTTCCGCCCACGCGGTGCCGATGAGGATGTAGAAGGGGAAGAGTGTCAGAGTCAAACGAGAAAACGACCACAAGGTCGAACCCAGGGCCAGGACCACCCCGGCACCGGAGGAGAGGGTGTACGAGCCGCGCAGCCGGCGGGCCATGAAGGCAAGCATGGTGAGGCAAACCAGGGCGATCACCAGCTCGAAGGTCGAGCCGTGGGCGCCGTGGGCGGTTGGTCCCGCTTCCCACCAACGCACAAAAGCGCGCCACGGCCCGGAAAGGCCTCCCCGCCAGCGGGCCTGGCGGTGGATGAAAGCCAAGGGATCACCGAAAACTGACTGGCAGAAGAGCATATATCCGCCGAGGGCGATGGGAATTGGCAGCACCCAAAGCCCGGACCAGATTGAAAACCGCCGACTGCTCGGCGCCTCCGAATCGTCATTTCGCCCTGCCCACCACTCCCACAGAATCGGGATGACCAGCAACAAGCCGAAGGGTCGGGTGATCGTCGCCAGCCCTCCGAGAATGCCGGCTAAAGCGAAATTCCGGCTGCGGGCGAAGAGGAAGAC
>DAOWFV010000135.1 GCA_030637805.1 Acidobacteriota bacterium
ACCTGATCTGTACTGCAATATCGAATCCCGACTCCGAGGGGCATTTCCATCGTGGTCGGTTGCGTGATTCGCTGCAGCCTTTCTCGTAACATATTGCCGTCGCGGCATCGGGGCTGTGACTGGCATCACAGAAGGACGAGGCTCCTCTTTCGCGATCGGGAGAGCATCCTGGCACGCTGTACAATTACCCGGGGCACACCGGTGAGTAGAAGTCGGGAAACAACCCACTATCGGGCCTGCAACCTGTGCGAGGCCATCTGCGGGATTCAGATCGAGGTCCGCGAGGGCCGTGTCGCGTCGATCCGGGGCGACCGGGAGGACCCCTTCAGCCGCGGCCACATCTGCCCCAAGGCGGTGGCCCTGCAGGACATCCACGAGGACCCCGATCGTCTGCGGCACCCGCTGCGCCGCACCAAAGATGGCGGCTGGGAGCGCATCGGCTGGCGGGAGGCCTACGACGAGGTAGCGGCGCGGCTTCGGACGATTCAGCGAGAGCATGGCCGGGACGCCGTCGCCACCTACCTGGGCAACCCGAACGTCCACAATCTCGGGTCGATGCTCTTCGGGCCACCCCTATGGCGCGGCCTGCGTACAAAGAACCGCTTTTCCGCCACCTCGGTGGACCAGCTCCCGCACCATGTGGCGGCCACCCTGATGTTCGGCCACAAGCTGCTGCTGCCCGTTCCGGATCTCGACCGGACGGCGTTCCTGCTGGTGCTCGGCGCCAACCCGGCGGTCTCGAACGGCAGCATGATGACGGCACCGGGGATGCTGCGGCGGCTGGAGGAGCTGCGCAAGCGGGGTGGCCGGCTGGTCGTCGTCGATCCACGGCGGACGGAGACCGCCCGCCTCGCGGACCGCCACCACTTCATCCGCCCGGGGGCCGACGCCTTGCTGTTGATGGCGATGCTGCACGTCATTCTCTCGGAAGGGCTCGAGCGCCCGGGACGCCTGGCGGAATTCTGCGACTCGCTCGACACCGTACGGTCGCTGGTGGCCGACTTCACCCCGGAGCGGGTCGCGCCGGCCACCGGCATTGCCGCCGAGGAGATCCGGTCTTTGGCGAGGGAATTCGCGGCCGCGCCCACCGCGGTCTGTTATGGCCGCCTCGGAGTTTCGACCCAGATCTTCGGCGGGCTCTGCCAGTGGCTGGTCAATGTCCTCAACATTGTTACCGGCAACCTCGACAACCCGGGAGGCGCCATGTTCACCAAGGCCGCGGTGGACCTGGTGACCAGCACCGGGCGTGGCCGCCTTGGAACGTGGAATAGTCGGGTGAGGGGCCTGCCGGAGTACGGCGGGGAGCTGCCGGTCGCCGTCCTCGCCGAGGAGATCCTCAGCGAGGGGCCGGGGCAGATCCGTGGCCTGCTCACGGTGGCCGGCAACCCCGTGCTGTCGACGCCCAACGGAGTCCAGCTGGAGCGGGCCCTGGAGAGCCTCGATTTCATGGTCGCGATCGACTTCTACCTCAACGAGACGACCCGCCACGCCCACGTCATCCTTCCACCGACCTCGCCCCTCGAGCACGACCACTACGATCTGGTCTTCAACCTCCTGGCGGTGCGCAACACGGCCAAGTACTCGCCGGCCCTGTTTTCGCCCGGTCCGGACTCCCGGCACGAGTGGCAGATTTTTTCCGAGCTCGACAGCCGCCTCGGGGATGGCTCGCTCAAGCGGCGACTGACTCGCTGGTTCAACGCGAAGCTCGGTCCGCGAGGGCTCCTCGACCTGGGCCTGCGCTTTGGCCCCTACGGCACCGGCCTGCGGGCCTTCGGCGGGGGATTGAGTCTGGGGAGGCTCGAGAGATCCGTGCACGGGTTGGATCTCGGAGCGTTGAAGCCGTGCTTGCCGGGCCGGCTGCGGACCAACGACCGGCGGATCGAGCTCGCGCCGCAGGAGCTTGCCAACGACGTGCCGCGCCTCTTGAAGGATCTCGAAGCCTCGGTCGATGCGGCGGACGACCGGGACTCACTCCTGCTCATCGGACGCCGCCAGGTGCGGAGCAACAACTCGTGGATGCACAACTTCCCGCGTCTGATGCGCGGCAAGGAACGCTGCACCCTCTTGATGCACCCGGATGACGCCTCGCGGCTTGGGGTGGCGGCGAGCGAGAGGGTGTGCCTGGTCTCGCGCGTCGGTCGCATCGAGGTGCCGTTGGAGCTCAGCGACGAGATGATGCCGGGAGTGGTCAGCCTACCCCACGGATGGGGCCATCATCGTTCGGGGACTCAACTCGCCACCGCCGAAAAAACTCCCGGCGCCAGTCTCAACGACCTCACCGACGACCAAAGCGTCGACCCGGTCTGTGGCAGCGCGGTCCTCAGCGGGGTGCCGGTGCGCGTCGAGCCGGCGGATTAGCCCGCATATCTCACCGGGTTTCGTAGCGAGGGCGGCGAAGCGCAAGTATCCGCTGGGATTGTCGCGAATCGGGCGACGCAGTCGTAGTTGCGCTACGTCGAGGAGCACGATTTGCGACAAGCATGGCGGGACGCCGCGATTCGTCGTCCGCAGTAGACACCCGGTGAGATATTCGGGTTAGGCCACACCACTCCCCGGCACCCCTATCGATGC
>DAOWFV010000114.1 GCA_030637805.1 Acidobacteriota bacterium
GATCTCGCCACAGTTACGTACATGGCACGTCCCGTCAACCCGCCGACGGGAGCGGAGGTGGCCGCAGCCGGGGATCGCCGGCGAGCGGCCACCCGCTCACGGTGGGGGGTCACGGCGCCCGCAGGGCGCCAGTAACGCGCCCAAGCGCGGGTACCAGGCTCAAGCCACCTGATGGTTCCGCGCGCCGATAATTCCGAATTCCGAATTCTCCGCGTCCTTAACTCAAAACTAAGAACTCAACACTAAAAACTCCTGGTTGCGACGGAGCACCACCCCGCCCTCTTCGCGCGCTCCTCGGCGATCACCCGGTAGGCGGGGCGATAGGCCTCCCGGTAGGCCTCACTGTGATGGATGGCCGGGAAATCCGCGGAAGCCAGCTTGTCACCCAGCTTCTCGAGCTCGCCCGCGAGATCTCCGCGCCCGGTGGATCGAACAGCCGATGCCGCCTGGGCGAGGGCTGAGACCATCTTGGACTGGTCGCCGTGCACCTCGTTTGCGGTCGCCACGAAGGCCTCCACCAGGCCCGCCGTGTCACCGTTCCCGACCAGAAAGGGCCGCAGGTTCACGCGCACCAGACCGGGCTCGCCCCCTAACCGCTCGCAGCGGGCCTCGCCGGGCAGCGGCGGGCCCAGACCCTCCAGCTCGCTCACCAGGTACCGAGCCGCCGCGCCCCGATTTGGGATCGCATGGCCAGGTCCGAAGACGGCCTGGTGGAGAAACTTATAGAGGTCTGGGGCAGCTGCGGCGGGGTGCGCCTCGAGGTGGGCTCCGAGCTCGGACGCCTCGGCTCCCCCCTCGTGTTCGCCGGGCGCAGGCGCCGGCGGAAAGACCAGCACCGCGAGCAGAACCGGAAGCAGCGTCAAACCTCGAGCCGCTTGACGAATGGTTCGAAGGTCATGAAGTCGGCATGGTGGACGATCCACGCCTCGGTGGAACGCGCCACCATGTTGCCCTCACCCGCGTGGGTCGCAATGATGTGGCTCACCGCGTCGGGCAGGCCGCACTCCATCGCCAAGGCCACCCCGGTGAACGGATGGCGGACGTACTTGCCGCGAGCGCTCTGGCGGCTGCCTCCGGCGCCGTCGCCCTCGTACTCGAGCAGCTTGCCGACGTCGGCGAGGATCGCCCCCGCCACGACCACGTCCAAATCGAGCGGCAGGGCAACGCCGAAGAACTCGCGCATGCTGCGGGCCGAATCACGCGACACGTGCACTACCAGTCGCTTGTGGGCCATGAAGCTCACCGGACAGTCGGGCACCTTGAGGGTGAACGGGATGCTCTCGAGGTCCTCGGGCTTCAGCGGAGAGAGCTCGCAGGCCCTCACCCAGCAGTCCGTGGTCCGTTCGCGGAGATCCGGGTCTGAGATCCACTCGAGCTCCGGCCAGATCCGCTTCACTTCGTCACGCAACATGTCAGCCTCCGGATAAAGGATAACGCGGATGAGAAAATTAGGAATTAGGAATCAGGAATTAGGAATTATCGGCGCGGGCAACACGCCCCAAAGTTTTCGGTCGCCTCCCCGCGCCGAGAACTCAAAACTAAATACTCAAAACTAAGAACTGAGGGCTGTGCTCGACCTGTCTCCTCTACCGCGAGCCCCACGATGTGACCCACTCCACCTCGGCGAGAGTGTCTGAGAACGGCAGCTCGGGGCCACATGGGCGCTGTAGGGCGCCGCCCACGGTCGACATCAGATCCAGCAGCCAGGCCTGCTCGATCGTCCGCCAGTGCGGCTCCTGCTGGCCCGATCCCGGCGCCGCTACACAGAAAAGCACCTCCTCCGAGCCTAGAGTCTCGAAGTAACCGGAGACGACGGCCACCCCGCCGTCGGTAGTGGTCAGGGTCCCGGTCTTCACGACCACGCTGCCCGTGTGCGCCGGACCTGACAGCCGCGGGAACTTCCGCCCCGTCGACCCGGGATCGCAGCCGATGACCGGAAGCAGCTCGCCGGGGCTCAGACCGATCTTGGCCAAGGTCTCCGTGAACGCCCGCAGCAGGGCTACCGCGGTTCGCGCCGTCAGCCTGTTGCGCCTCTCGCCCGAAGCCGTCTGGAGCTCCACCGCCTCGGGAGCAACTCCGAGCCGTCCCTCGAGAAATGCCTCCAGCGCCTCCGGGCCACCGAGGATTTCGGCGATGCGGACGATGTCGTTGTTGGAGTAAACGTTGAACCGCCTGAGCAAAACGGGCAGAGGGTTGGAGCGGTGGACTACCACCGGTGTCCAGTCGGCCGGCGAACCCGGTCGCACCGATCCCACGATTTCCACCCGTGGCGGGTCGGCCGGATCCCAGCCCCGCCGAACACAGAGGGCCTCCCAGCTGGCACGAGTGGTCTTGCTCCAGCGACGAGGGTCGAGGACGGCGCGCAGCCGCCCGCCCATCAGCTCCACCCGGTCGCGCGGGCCGAGCACCCGTCGCTCGACGCCGTTCTCCCAACCGATCCAGAAGGTGCCGTCGATGCGCAGCCCGCCGTCGACCCGCCGCAGCCCGATCTGATTGAGCCGGCGCGCCACCAGGAAGGCATTCTCCGCCTGGAAGTCGGGGTCTCCCCAGCCTTCAACCACCAGCTCGCCTTCGAGCAGGCCACTGGTCTTGTCCCACTTTCCCTTGACCCCGAAGACAGTGCGGTAACGGTGATCGACGCCGAGGCGTTCCAACGCCCAAAGGGACGTTCCCACCTTCACCACCGAGGCTGGGTTGAAGGGCACGTCGGCGCCGCGGCTGCTGAGGACCTGCCCGTCGAGGGTCTCCGAGTGAAAGAGCAGGCGATCGCTATCGGCCGCACCCGCGATGCTCGGGGTCGCCGCCGCGATCAAAGAAGCCGCCGCCATAACGACCGCCGGCAGGAGAGCACGAGGCGTTCGCAGGCCCACCTCAGCCTCCATACACCAGGCGATCGGCCAACGCCGAGGACAGCAGGCGGTCAGGATCGAGCCGCGCCTTCAGCTCGCCGAAGCGTTCGAGCGCGCCGTCCGAGAAGCTCGCGCGGTAGAGCTCTGACGGCAGCGCGGCGTCCTTGGCCGGGTAGAAGCGCCCTCCGGCCGCAACCACCGGCTCGGCCAGCTCCCGGACCAACGTCCACAATTCCCGCCTCCGACCTCGGGTCACTGGAAAGTCCAGAGCGAGCGAGAAACCGTCCACACCGTGGCTGATGAGGAAGGGGTCCGGGCGGTGGCGCTTGAGCACCGCCAGGAAGGAGGGCATGCGACGACGCCGGCACGCTTCGAGCTGGAAGCGGAAGACCTCCTCCGC
>DAOWFV010000172.1 GCA_030637805.1 Acidobacteriota bacterium
ACTACTGGCACTCATCGCGACAGGTGGCGGACACCATCACCGAGTGGCCGCTGTTCACTTTCTGGCTGGGCGACCTCCATCCCCACCTGCTGTCCCTGCCCGTGGTCTGCCTCTCCCTGCTTCTGGCGTGGCAAGTCGGGAAACAGAGGCCCGGAGTCGGGCAGGTTGCGGCCCTTGCCACGCTCTTCGGAGTTGCATGGGCCGCCAACCCATGGGCCATGCCGCCTACCCTTGCGGGCATCGCCCTGCTCCTGATCGCGGGTGAAGAACGGTGGTACTGGCCGGTCGGCGACGGATGGCGGAGGTGGGCCTCGGTGGCGGCGATCGGGGTCGGCGGCTGGCTGGTGACGGCGCCGTTCCATCTCTCTTTCCAGCCCTTCTTCCACGGCTTGGAGTTCGTCCACGCATGGACCGATCCGGGGGAGCTGCTGCTCTACGCGGGCTGTCTGGTGGTGCCGGCGGCCCTTGCGGGCTGGGCCCTGTTGCGTCGGCTGAGTGGCGACGACGCGGAGGCGGGGCTCGCGATGGCTCTGGTGGTGCTGGCCGCCGCCATGGTCCTGGCCGGTGCGAGCCGGCGGCCGACGATGGTCTTGCTCGCCGCCATCCTCATGGTGCTGGTGGCTGCCGTCATCTCCTCCACAGCGGGGCGAGACCGGCCGGCACTCGCCCTCGCGGCGCTCGGCCTGTTTCTGCTGCTCGTGCCCGAGGTCGTGTTCGTGGCGGACGCCTACGGCGAGAAGCTCCACCGAATGAACACAGTCTTCAAGGCGTTCATCCAGGCCTGGATCTTCCTCGTCGTCGCCCTGCCGGTTCTTCTGCGCTGGGGGATCCGACGGCGGGAAGTCCGCGTAGCGGTCATCGGCCTCATGGTGGTCCTGGCATTGCCCCACCCGGCAGGTATGACTGTCAATCAGTTCACCGCCGCCGAGCTCGGGCTCGACGGCTTGCGTTGGATGCCTGCAGGCGACCGCGCCATCGTGCGCGCGCTGCGCAGGCAGCCCCCGAGAACGATGCTGGCCGAGGCGGTGGGAGGCGCCTACACGGACTACGCGCGTCTGTCGGCGGCTTCGGGGGTGCCGGCCTACCTGGGTTGGGGAAACCACGAGCTGGTGTGGAGGGGTTCCGACATCACCGGGGAAACGGAGCGGCGGAAGGAGCTCGTCGAGCGGCTGTACTCGTCAACGGATCCGCAGGAGGTGCGGCAGCTTGCCGCCGAGGAGGGTATCCACCTGGTGGCGGTGGGTTCCCTGGAGCGACGGGACTTCACCGAGGAGGGTCTGGCGGTGGTGGAGGCGGCGGGAGAGGTGCTGGTGGATCAGGACGGCGCCCTCCTTGTCCGTGTCGGATCGCCACAATAGCAACTATGATGGAGACAGCCCGGTGAGAAGACCGGGCTAGTGGGGGAGTCGATGCCCGAGCTCACTGTGGTCATTCCGGAGTACAACGAGGAGAACAACGTCGTTCCGATGCACGGGCGCCTGGTCGATGCTCTGGCCGAGCTGGTGAATGGGCTCGAGATTCTCTACGTCGACGACGGATCTTCGGACGGCACATGGGCGCAGATCTGTGGTCTCGCGGAAAGGGACCCGCAGGTTCGCGGCCTTCGTTTCGCCCGCAACTTCGGCCACCAGGCGGCTCTCACCGCCGGCGTCGACGCGGCCAGGGGGCGGGCGGTGGTGATCATCGACGGCGATATGCAGGACCCGCCGGAGGTTATCCCGGAGATGGTGGCGCGCTGGCGCGAGGGCTTTGAGGTGGTTTATGGGCAGCGCGAAAAGCGGGAAGGGGAGACCTGGTTCAAGCGGGTCACCGCGTCGCTCTTCTACCGCATTCTGCAGCGCATCACCAACGTCGAGATCCCAGTCGACACCGGCGACTTCCGGCTCATGGGCCCGCGGGCGGTGACCGCCTTTCGCGCCCTTCCCGAACGCAATCGCTTCATCCGCGGCCTGGTGAGCTGGATCGGTTTCCCGCAGACAGCTGTGCTCTACCACCGACAGGCACGACAGACTGGCGAGACCAAGTTTCCGGTGCGCAAGATGATTCGCTTTGCCCTCGACGGGATCACCTCCTTCTCCTTCTTCCCGCTGAGACTGGCGACCTGGACGGGGTTCGCGGTCTCGACCTTCGCCTTCCTCTACATCGTTGTGGTGCTGGCCCTGAAGGCCCTCGGCGTGAGCTGGCTCGGCTACACCTCGTTGATGGCCTCTATCCTGTTTCTCGGGGGTGTCCAGCTGCTGATGATCGGCATCCTCGGCGAGTATATGGCGCGGATCTTCGACGAGGTCAAGCGCCGGCCCCTCTACCTGGTGGGTGAGCGCACCGACGGCGAAGAAGGGGTGATCCCGCCTGAACGCCCGTTGGCCTGACCAACCAGAGGTGTGTTGAAGGATTGTCCGAGCAACTCATCACCCTCACGTCTTACGTCTTACTCTCACGGAGGAAAAATGGACAGCTACTACAAGCCCGAGCATCTCGAACACTTCGCTGACATCGGAGAGGGCAACGGGGAGCTGGCGCAGAAGTTCTTCGATTACTACGGATCAGTCTTCGCAGACGGCGCGCTGACGGTCCGCGAGAAGGCGCTGATCGCCCTCGCCGTAGCCCACACCGTGCAGTGTCCCTACTGCATCGATGCTTACTCTAAGGAGAGCCTCAAGCAGGGCGCCGACCTCGAGGAGATGACGGAGGCGGTGCACGTTTCGACCGCCATTCGCGGGGGTGCGTCGCTGGTGCACGGTCTGCAGATGCTCGAGCATGTAACCAAGGCCTCGATGTGAACATAGGCTGAGCCGAAGGAGATCAATTTCGATGAGCGAAGCCGATGCGCTGCCCGTCCACCAAACAGATAGCATAAGCGAAGTGTCCCGGCCCGAGGCCGGGCCGAGGCGCACGACCTCGCTGGCCTCCCGGCGCTCGCCACTGGCCGTGCCGCGGTGCCAGATCGCAACCCTCGACAGCGTGGACCTTGTGCGGCACCCGTCGGCCGGCGATTTCGACACAGCCCTCGCCGCGAGCGGGGTCGAGCCCCTCACCGCCGGGCCGGTGGAAATCTTCCAGATCAACCTCGGCAAGCTCTGCAACATGACCTGCCGCCATTGTCACGTGGATGCGGGGCCCGATCGCTGGCGGGAAGTGATGGACCGCGAGACGGTCGACGCCTGCCTGGATGCTCTTGACCGCACCGAGGCCCATACCGTCGACCTCACCGGTGGCGCTCCCGAGCTCAACCCGAACTTCCGCTATCTCGTGGAAGAGTGCGTTGCCCGGGGTAAATCGGTGATCGACCGCTGCAATCTGACCGTGCTGCTCCTGCCGCGCCACAGCGACCTTCCGGAGTGGTTCGCCGAACGCGGGGTGGAGGTGGTGTGCTCGCTCCCGCACTTCAGACGCCGCAACACCGACGCGCAGCGCGGCGAGGGTACCTTTGAAAAATCCGTCGAGGCCCTGCAACGGCTCAACCAGGCGGGCTACGGACAGGGCGACCATGATCGGGTTCTCACCCTGATGGTCAACCCGGTCGGGGCGATGCTCACCGGCAACCAGTGCTCGATGGAGCGCGAGTGGAAGCGGGGGCTCGGTCGGAACCACGGGGTCACATTCGACCGCCTGATCGCGCTCAACAACATGCCGATCGCGCGTTTCCTCGAGTGGCTCGAGGGGAGCGGAAACCTACAGGCCTACATGGAGCTTCTGGTCAACTCCTACAATCCGGCGACGGTGGCCGGTCTGATGTGCCGCAATACGCTCTCGGTGTCGTGGGATGGCCGCATTTTCGACTGTGACTTCAACCAGATGCTCGAGCTGGAGAGCCGTGTAAACGGAGCCGACGGGTTCCATATTTCCGAATTCGATCCCGCGGTCTTCGAGAGCAGAAGGGTGGTGACTGGGCGTCACTGCTTCGGTTGCGCCGCCGGCGCCGGCTCCTCCTGCGGCGGCGCCATCCACGACACCTCGGAGTAGACCGTCAGATCCGCAATCACATCGCAGGTCTCAGGTCGCAGGTCTCAGGGCGCACATCACAGCTCGCAGGTCGCACCAAAATGTTCGATTGGATTCCTGCGATGTCAAGCCTTTACTGCAACTTTCGTGAGCTCCGGAAACCTGAAGCCTGAGACCTGAGACCTGAGACCTGAGACCTTAATCCTTCTCCTTGTGCCTCTACTTCTCGTATACCTTCAAATCGCGAATCTCGGCGAGGGGTACGCTGTCGGTGTAGCGCACCGTGCCGCCTCCGACCTTCGAGTCCACGTCCAGGAGCAGGTGGGAGCCGTCGACGCCGTGCACATGACCTTCGCGGCTCGACCCGTTCAGCAGCCGCACGAGGACGCGTTCGCCCGCCGCGGCGAGGATGGCGCGGGTATCGTCTGGAGCCAGGAGGCGGAATCGTTCCATCGCCGCGTGGCGGCGCCTGGCGGACTCAGCCTTGTTGATGCTGAGGCTGAATCGCCTCGCGACGCTCTGGGCGCGTTCGAGGTACTCTTCTGCCAACCCCCACTCGCCGCGATCCACCGCGCGGTTGGCGGCACCGATCAGCGAGTCGACAATCCGCTGGGCGGTCTCAAGCACGGACGCGTCGTTCACGTTCACCAGCGCGGCCCTGGACAGGTGGTCCACCGCCACTTCAGTATCGCCGGCGTTGAGTGCCAGGCGCGCGAGCCCGACCTCCTCAGCCAGGCGAGCGGCTGGGTTCATGGTCGTTGTGCGCCTGACGGGCGACGGCGTTGCCTCCGCCGCAGGTGGGATGGTGGCGGCAACCCGGGCAGAGGCGGGAGGCGCCGGTATGGATCGCTGGCGCCGGACCGGTTCGCGCAAGATGACCAACGCGACGACAATCGCAATGGCGGCCAGAAGCACGAGCAAGCCGACGATCACCGGACGGGGGACGCCTGCTGGGGATCCTTCTTCCTCGACCTCCTCGCGAGTCGCGTCGTGACCACCGAGATCTTCGGGCGCAACGGCCGGTTCGGCGGGGGTGAGTGGTGAAGACGGTGCCGCGGAGGTTAGCTCTGGAGGGGCGTCAGGCTCGAGGTCCCGGAGGGAGCGCTCGACGTGGGCGATCTCCTTGCCTACGGTCATGAACCCGTAGCTCTCAAAGAGGTGGGCGACGGGGAAGAGCTCGCGGGCCACGGCGCGGTAGCGCAGGGGCTCTCCGGAAGGCTCCTCACCCGCTTCCAGCCGTCCGATGATCGAGCCCAACCGCTCCTCCATTAGCGGGAACTCTTCGTTGCGCGATCCCATGGATCCGCACTTGCGCTGGATCTCCCGAAGCCGGGCGATCAAGGGGTCGAGGTTAACCTGCATATCTCACCAGCTTCCTGCTGCGTCCGGCGATGCACAGCCCGTGGCGGAAGGTTTCAGGTCGCAGGTCACAGGTTGCAGGACGCAAGTCACAGGTCGCAGGTCGCAGGTTGCAGGTTGCACCAAGATCGGTGAATGGATTCCTGCGATGTCAAGCCCGATTACTAACTTCCGTGAATTTTCCAATGAAACCTGAAGCCTGAGACCTGAAGCCTGACACCTGAAGCCTGAGACCTGCAACCCCAAATCGCCCGGGTGGCGCTTCGCCGCCCTCGCGACGGAACCCGGTGAGATATGCAGGTTCGCCGGTCCGGCGCTGCTTTTCGTGTCGTTCTCCATCGGGGCCGATCTTATCGCAGTTTCTGGCCCGCACACCTCACCAGCTTTCTGTTGCGGCCAGCGATGCACCGACCCAGCAGGTCGCAGATTGCAGGTGCCAGGGCAAAGGTCGCAGGTCGCACATCGCAGGTCTCAGGTCTCAGGTCTCAGGGCGCACATCACACATCGCAAGTCGCAGAAGAATCGTTGGCTGGACTCCTGGATGCAAAGCCCATTCTGGCCCTTTCGTGAGCTCCCTGCTAGCTAAGACCTGAGACCTGAAACCTGAGACCTGACTTGTGACCTGAGACCTGATACCCCAAATCGCCCGGTAGGCGCTTCGCCGCCCACGCGACGAAATCCGGTGAAAAATGCGGTTACAGTGAGGGAGTGAAAAGCGGATTGCGGCTCCTCCTGGGCGCGGCGGTGATCATTCTCGCCGTTGGGCCTGCCTGCCGGCTCCAGCCGCGCCACACCGGAGACATCGACGAGATCAGGGAGAGCGGTGAGCTGCGGGTGGTGGTTCGGCCCGGTTTCTTCGCCACTCCAGAGAGTGGTGATCAGGATCTCCGCGAGGCCTCGCTGCTCCGCCATCTGGCGGGACGCATCGGGGTGAGAGTGCGCTGGATCGAGGCCGCTCGCAACGACCGGGTCCTGGAGATGCTCGTTGAGGGGCTCGCCGACCTTGCCGTGTCCCGGTTCTCGCCTGGGTCGCTGCTCGACGAGGAGGTCCGAGCCTGCGCCGCGGTCGCATGGGTGGAGGACCAGTTGATCGCCGGACCCGCTTCCGGCGTCACGGACTTCCAGGCGGCCCGTGGGGGCGCCGTGCACATTCACCGCTCGGACATCACTGAAAGCCTTCGTAGCTTCCTGGATGAGGAGGGCCTGTCGGTGGAGACGGTGCCGGAGGAGGTGCCCACCGAAGAGGTTTTGCGCAGGGTGGGCTCAGGTCGCTACTCCTTGACGGTGGCCGACTCGGCGATCACCCACGCCATGCGCGCGGGGGAACGAATGGTCATCGTCGGCCCGGTGGCGGAACGCC
>DAOWFV010000151.1 GCA_030637805.1 Acidobacteriota bacterium
GGGTGCTGACCCACCGTGGTGGAGATATGCTTCAACACCGACGGCGCGCCGTCGGGCGACCGCCCGTCGACGTCGCGCGCCAACTCGAACGCGGCCGCCTCGACGCGGGCGAGAATGGCCTTGGTCTGCCGCACCGGAGTGCCCTGCGGCATCGTCAGCTTGGCGACCATATTGTCGGCGTCGACCTTTGGCATCAGGCTGAACTTGATGAGCCCGCCGCCAATCATTCCAAAGACCAAAAGCAGCAGGGCCATCGCGATCGCCATCGGCAGATATCGCCACTGCAGGGCGATCTCCAGGGTCTGCCGATAGGGAACGCGGATCACCCACTCGAGGCCGCGCTGCACCGCCGCCTGCACCCGCTCGATGACCGCAAAGACCGGGTCGAGCGGCCGCAACAAGCGCTTGATCCAGCCGGCTTCGGAGCCACCGAGGTGGGCCGGGAGGATGATCAGCGCTTCCACCAAGGACACCATCAATACGGCGATCACCACCAGCGGGATCTGGCCCATGATCTTGCCCATCATTCCGGAGACGTAGAGCAGGGGCAGGAATGCCGCCACGGTGGTAAGGATTGCGAAGGTCACCGGCACCGCCATCTCGCGGACGCCGCGGATCGCGGCATCCAGGGGTTTCATACCCTTCTGCAGGTACGCGTAGACGTTCTCGCCAACGACGATGGCGTCGTCAACCACGATGCCGAGGGAGACGATGAACGCGAAGAGCGAGATCATGTTGATCGACACGCCGAACTGTGGAAGCAGCCACAGCCCTCCGAGGAAGGAGATCGGAATCCCCATCGTGGTCCAGAATGCGAGCCTGAGATCGAGGAAGAGGGCGAGACAGAGAAAGACCAGGACAAGGCCGATCCCGGCGTTGCGTAGGAGCAGGCCGATGCGCTGGCGGAGGATGATGGAGTCGTCGTCCCAGGTGGACGCCGTCACTCCTGCCGGCAGCGACGGCTCGAGCCTCTCGATGTACGACTTGACCGCATCGGCCACCTGCAGGGCACCCTCGTCGCCGACCCGGAAAACCATGACCAGGGCCGCGGGTTTGCCGTGGAAGCGCGAGGCGGTGTCGGTATCCTCGAAGCCGTCCACGACCGTTGCTACGTCGGCCAGGAGCACCCGGGTGCCGTCGCCGTGGGTGATGACCACGATGTCCTCGAACTCCTCGCCGCGGTACTTCTGACCCTTGGTCCGCAGCAGGATCTCGCCACCCTCTGTCTTCACGGACCCCCCGGGCAGATCGAGCGACGCGCCGCGCACCGCGTCCGCCACCTGGCGGAAACTCAAGCCGTAGCGGCGCAGCGCTTCCTCCGAAACCTCGATGGAGATTTCGTAGCGGCGAATGCCCGCGACATCGACCTGCGAAATTTCGTCGAGCGCGGTGAGCTCGTCACGCACCCTCTCGGCGAGGACCTTGAGGGTCTTCTCCGACGCTTCGCCGGAGAGCACCACCGTGATCACCCGCCGCCGGGTGTCACCCTCCGCCACCACCGGTTTTTCGGTCTCGACGGGGAAGGTCACAATGCGGTCCACCGCTGATTTGATGTCGTCCAGGACCTTGCGATCGTCGGCGTCCTCCTCGAGCTCGGCGATAACGGTGCCGACGCCCTCGCTGGCCACCGATCGCATGCGCTTGATGCCCTCGACGGAGGCGATGGCCTCCTCGACCCGGATGCACACGCCCTCCTCGGTCTCCGCCGGAGAAGCGCCGCGATACGGGACAGTCACGGTCACCATGTCGGTGTCCAGCTCGGGAAAGACCTCGATCTTCATGCTCAGTAGCGACAGCATCCCCGACAGGAGAATGAAGATCATCAACAGGTTCGAGGCCACGTGGTGGCCGGCGAACCAGGCCAGCGGACCGGTGCGGCTGTCTTTCATAGCAATTCGCCTTCGCGAATTGCGGTCGAATCGGTCGCCTCCGCCGGCGGCGGATGCTTCGATTCGAATAGGGCTGAGACCTTTGGTGGAGCGTTCGAGGTAGCTCCGTCGATCGGGTTCTTGCCGCCGACGGCGGCGCGGACCTTCATGCCGTCGGTCACTGCATCGAGTGCGCTGACGATCACCTCGTCGCCCTCTTCGAGACCGCCGGATATGTAGACCCTCTCACGGTCGGCACGGGCCACGTCCACATCGAGAATGCGAAGACTGCCATCGTCGAAGACCCATACTCTCTCGCCGTCCCGCAGGGCGTGGCGTGGGAGGGGCACCACGCCGTCGAGGGACCTACCGAAGATGCGGACATCGACGAAGGTGTTGGGCATCAAGGGCGGCCTGTCGCCCTGCGGGTTGAACGGGCGTCGCACCTCGATCACCACGTGCGCCATGCGCGAGGTGGCGTCGAGCTGCGCCTCCATCCGTACCACCCGGCCCTCCCACGTGTGCCTCTGGCCCCCGAAGGAGGAGCTCACCTCCGCCCGGGGTCCCCGGTCGCCGCTCCGGGTCGGGACGGTAAACCACGCCAGCTCCTTGCTTTCGAGAGGCACTCTGACCTCCACCGTGTCGGTGCCGTAGACCGTGGCCAGGGCCCTCCCGGTGGTCACGAACTGGCCAAGGTCAACGCTCTCGCTCACAACCACGCCGTCAAAGGGCACCGAGACCCGGGTGCGCTCGAGGTTGAGTCGCGCCACGGAGAGGTCGGCCTTCGCAGCCTCGACCTCTGCCTGCGCCTGCCGCACCTGCGGTTCGCGTACCACCAGGCCCGACGACGGCGCCTCACCCGGGTGGAGCTCCTCCCACTCCTCGCGCGCGACCTCGGCCTCCGCCTGCTCGCGTTCGAGCTGTACCTCGGCCCGGGCCACTGCTGCCAGGGCGCGCTCGACGCCCAGCTCGTAGTCCCGGGGCTCGATCACGAAGAGGATCTGGTCGGCCTTGAAGAAGCCTCCCGCCACCATCGAAGGGCTCACCGTCACCACCCGGCCCGCGACCTGCGGGACCATCTCGACAGCAACCTTCGCGACCACCTCGCCATGTCCTTCGACGACGATCGGAACGTCGGTCCGGCCTGCCGCAAGAACCTCCACCAACGGCCCCGGGGCCGCGCGCTCCACCCTCGGCGGCGCCTTGCGCGAGGAGGCGAGGAGCATGGCGCCGGCGACACCGGCGAGCAGGACGACAACGGGGAGAACGAGCTTGAGCGTTTTGGATGACATCAGGACACCTCGGTGAGTTTTGAGTTTTTAGTTTTTAGTTTTGAGTTATCGGTGCTCAGCACGGATTCATCCTCAGCCGGTTCCCCCGGGGGGGATGCCGCGGCGGTTTCGGTCGCGGTCGTTTCGCTATCGAGAAGATCGGTGCCCCAGTCGCCGCCTAGGGCCAGGAAGAGGTCGATGCGTGCGTTCCACGCATCCGCCGTCGCGGTGATCCACGCCTGCTCGGCGAGACGCAGGCGCCGCTCGGTCTCGAGGACCTTGAGCAGGGCGTCGACCCCGCGCTGGTAGCGCTGCTTTGCCAGTCGATCCGCAGCCCGAGCCTCGGAGACCCGCAGCTCTGTGAAGTCGAGGTTGCGCTCCGACGTATCCCCGAGCACCAGCGCATCCTCTACCTCGCGTAGGGCCTGTAGCACCGCCCCGGCATAATTGGCGATCGCCTGATCTGTGCGTGCCCGTGCCGCGTCGACATCCGCCCGTCGCTGTCCGCCAGTAAAGATCGGACCGACCAGGTTCGCCACCGCGTTGTAAACCAAACCCTCCACCGAGGTAATGTTCGACAACGTATCCGACCTGCCGCCGGCCGATGCCGTGAGGCTGAGATCCGGGTAGAGGTTGGCAATCGCGGCCCCGACCCCGAAGGTCGAAGCCGCTAGGCGCATCTCCGCCTGGCGCAGATCCGGCCGCCGGTCGAGGAGCTCCGCCGGCAGGCCCAGCGGCACGGGCTCCAGCGACGGTAGCTCAGCCAGGGTTTCGGGCAGCTCAGCGCCGCTCCCGGGACGACGACCGACGAGGACGTCCAGCGCCAGCCGCGCCTGCTCGAGCTGACCTTCGATGAGCACACCCGTCGCCTGGGCGGAGGCGAGGTTCTCGCGTGCCAGGTGGAGGTCGACGGCATCGGCGAGACCGAACCGGTAACGCCGTTCCACCGTTTTCAAGGTGGACTCCCAGCTGGTCGTGATCTCGCGGGTAATGGCGACGGCACGCTCGAGAATGGAGATCTGGACACGCGAACGCACCACCAACGCCACGACCGTGTGCACCACCGCCTCCTGAGCGGCCTCCTCCGCGAGCATGTTTGCCCACATCGCCTGCTGGGTCCGCTTGAGACGCCCGAAGAGGTCAGCCTGCCATGCGATGGTGAGGTCGTAGGAATAGGTCGTGGAGAAGATCTCCCGCCGCCCCGTCCCGGGGAGCACGAACGACATCTTCTGTCTCGCCGCGCTGGCGCCGTATCCAACCTGCGGAAGACGTGCGCCTCCCGCCCTCTTCAAATTCGCTTCCGCCTCGAGGACGCGCGCCACCGCCGCATGCAGATCGGTGTTGTTCTCCAGCGCCAGGTCCACCAGCTCAGTGGTCGTCTCGTCCCCGAAGGTATGCCACCACGGCGAGACCTCGGGCACCATCCCCGTTTCCCGGTCGGATGCATGCTTGTACGCCGCGGCCTCGTCGGCGGCAGTCGCCGGTCGTTCAGGCTCGGGACCCAAGGTGCAGCCGACGGCGATCGCCAGGGTTGCCAGGAGGGCGACCGCAACGCCAAATCGTGTGTGATTCATGCCGTGACCTCCGGCGCGAAATCTGTTTTCCCGGCGAAAGATGCCTTCTCGGCACAGGCGCGGATACCGCCGGCAGAGAAGCGGACGAAGTGGGGAACGTAGTCGGCGAGTCTTGCTGGTACGACCCCCGGATTATCTTGGACGGCAAAGAGGTGATGCGCCTTGAGCGCATGAAGCAGCTGGCCGACCATTGACATGATGCAGAACCGGGCCTCCGCGGGGTGGAGGGGCGGCCCAACCGCGGCGAGCGCCGCAGTGGCCCGCTCCAGCAGCGGGCGGATGAACTCGTCAGCGAAAACACCGTGCGGCAACCGGAGGTCAAACATCTCCCGCGACACGAGCGTCATGAACATTCGGCCCCGACTTTTGTCAACGAGCGGTTCTATGAAACCTTCCGCGAACGACTCGAGGAACTCCTCCAGGGTCGGTATCCGATCGCGGGTCATGAGCTCGCTGAGCACGGCCATCCGCTGGTCGCGGAGAACCGCGAGCATCGAACGAAAGGCCTCGAGGTAGAGGTTCTCCTTGTTCCCAAAGTGGTAGTTGACCGACGCCACGTTGCAGCTCGCCTCGGTCGTGATGTCGCGCACCGAGGTAGCTTCGAAACCCTTCTCAGCAAAGAGCTTCTGTGCAACCGCCAGAATCCGCTCGCGTGTGTCCTCGGGCTCTTGCATGCCGGTTTGTTGCTCCAATCGGTCGTCCATTTCGACTCCCAACATTTGTTTCAAACGACAATATAAAACAACTGTTTTAGACAGTCAAGTGACAATCCGGAAATCGGAATTGGGAATTCGGAATTCGGAATTATCGGCGCGAGGAAGGGACCAGGTAAATTCGGGCGGGTAGCCCGCGTTCGGGCGCGTTTATGGCACCCTGTGGGCGCCAGCGGGTGCCAGAAAGAAGGAGACAAGCAGCATTCACAGCACTCTCCTTCTTCGGGGGATCCTTCGACTCGCTTCGCTCGCTCAGGATGACAGCTTTTTGTTCGCGTCTTTGCGGGGCGTCTCGCTCAGGATGAGTCTTCCGGCTCTCTCGGGCAGCACGAACCCAGAGGCCTGCGACCTGATACCTGTGACCTGAAACCTGATGCCTGCGACCTGCGACCTGCGACCTGAGACCTGGTGCGAGTATCATGCCCCCCGTGGATGCCACCCCAGACCTTTCCCGGCGCCGCTGGCTGATATTGCTGTCTGCTCTGTTGAGCTTTTTCGCGGTCGCGGTGACCTTTTTCGCGGTGCCGCCGCTGGTGCCCGAGCTCGCAAGACGCTTCGCCCTCAGCCATCTCGAGATCGGCATCCTCATGGGTGCCATCGCGGTGCCGGCCATCTTTCTCTCGATACCCCTCGGTGCGGCGATTGACCGCTGGCCGGCCCGCGCCGTCGGCAACGGGGGCCTGCTGGCGATGGTCGTCGGCTCCGTCATCTTCGCCCTCGCTCCCAGCTACGCCGTCCTTCTCGTCGGCCGGATCCTCTTCGGCATAGGCGGCCTCGTGATCAACCTCCTGCTGGCACGCCTCATCACCAGGGCCTTCGCCGGCAGGGAGCTAGCCCTGGCGATGGGGTTGTTCAACGCGACTTACCCGGCAGGCATGATCGTCATGTTCAGTTTTCACCCCCGCCTCGTTGTCGCCCTTGGCTGGCGCGGCGAGCTATTGGTCTTGGCGGCGCTCGTCCTGCTGGCAATTCCACTGCACAACCTGGTGGTACCTGGAAGGCTCGGAGGCGCCACACGCTTGGTGGAGGATACCGTCGGGCCCCGGGTCACTAGGCCGCTGGCGGCTCTGGCGGTGTCGTGGATGCTCTTCTTCGCCGCCTTCGCCTCGGTCTTCACCTTTGCCCCCGAGTGGGCCGGCGGCGGCCCGCAGGCACTGCTCACGGTCACCCTGGTCACCTGGGTGTCGCTCCTTCTCAACCCGGTGGTCGGAATCCTCATAGATCGTTGGGGCCACGCCGTGCGTTGGGTAGTGTGCGGGGAACTGCTGCTCGCCGTCGTCCTTGGTCTAATGGCGGCGGGCCTTCTCGCTCCGGTCCCCGCGATGCTCCTGATAGGCCTCACCGCCGCCAGCGTCCCGACCGCCACCTACTCGCTTCCCGGACGACTGGTGCCGGCCGCTCGGGTAGGATTCGCCTTCGGCTTCATCACCGCCTTTTCAAACCTCGGGACTCTCGCCGGGCCGGCCGCCGCGGGAGCCCTGCGCGACGCCGTCGGCGGCTGGTCGATTCCGTGGGCCACCCTGGCGGTCCTGGCCCTGCTGGGAGCCATCGCCGCGCTCCTGGTCGGCCCTGGTCGGGAGAGTTAGGCGGAACAGGTCTCAGGTCTCAGGTCTCAGGTTGCAGGTCGCACACCTCCGGCTACAGAAAGTCGAGTTGAGGCACCTTCGGGATGAGGCCCTCGACGTGGGCGCGACCGAGAAATTCGCGCAGGGCTTTGCGGCCGCGCTCCCCGTAGTCCACCGTGAGCTCGTTGACGTACATGCCGACGAACCGGTCGGCCTTGCCACGATCGAGCCCTCGGCCGTAGTCGAGGGCGTAGTCCAGGGCCGCCTCGCGGTGCTCGAGGGAGTACTCGATGGACTCCTTCAGGAGTGCGGCGACGCGAGTGGTCATCTCGGGCCCGAGATCGCGCAGTATCACGTTACCTCCGAGAGGCAGCGGCAGGCCACCCGTTTCGTCCGCCCACCACACGCCGAGGTCAACGAGGCTGTGGAAACCCTCTTCCTGCCAGGTGAGCTGGCCCTCGTGGATCACCACGCCCGCATCGACATCGCCCGAGCTCACCGCGGGCATGATGGCGTCGAACGGACGCACCACAGTATCGAGATTCGGATTCCACATCTTCAACGCCAGCGCGGCGGAGGTGAGGGTTCCCGGAATGGCGACGCGAAGGGAAGGAAGATCCTCCGGGGCCACAGGCTCCCGCGCCACCAGCACCGGGCCATATCCGTAACCCATCGAGGCGCCGGAGCCGAGCAACGCGTAGCCTTCGTCGAGGTGGGAGTAGGCGTGGATCGAGACCGCCGTGACCTCGTACGTGCCCTCGAAGGCCTCGCGGTTGAGGGTCTCGATATCCGACAGCACGTGCTCGAAGCGAAGGTCGCCGGTGTCGATCAGCCCCTTGGCGAGGGCGTAGAACATGAAAGCGTCGTCGGAGTCTGGCGAGTGCGCCACGCGAATCAGGGTCATCAATCCTCCAAGCCCCTACCGGGGAGGCCGCATTCTAACCCGGCGCGAACGACTTACGACAGAGGCACTGAGGAACACGGAAGAGGCCCACAGATCACACAGATGAACACAGATCCAAAAAGAAGCGACAACGCAGAGACACAGAGCCGCCCACCCGATTCTTAACGCAAAGACGCGAAGACGCAAAGGCGCAAAGCCGACCCAAGGAGCCCGCAGATCACCTAGATCACGCAGATTCGCACAGAGGAGGCAACGCGTGGCGAGGTCCCGGCCGTCGGGCGACGGCCAGGAACCGGAGGATAGGGCACCGATTCCGACCGCAAGCGATCGTCATCGGTGCCCTATCCTCCGGCCTACGCTCCGAGAGCGCAGGCCTCGCCACTCCTCCCCTTCATTTTATGGTTGGGAGGAGTACCCCCCTTCCTCTGATAGGAGGGAGGCGGAACCGACGCGCCCCTGGCGCGTCGGCCGGTGGGAAGTCAGGTTGCGACGAACGCTCGCGTTCGGAGCGGATTGACTTTTCACCGGTTGCCGGCGATCGAACGATCGCCGGCGGTTCCGCCGTCAATCGCAGGCACTGCCGCATCAACTCAGCAGCTCTTTGCGTCATTGCGCCTTTGCGCCTTTGCGTTAATAGCGTCGCTGGGCAGGATCATCAATGGAGCAGACCGACGCGACGCGGATCGA
>DAOWFV010000118.1 GCA_030637805.1 Acidobacteriota bacterium
GGCATTCTCACCGTTGTCCCCGAGTACAACGGCTCCTACCCGGGGGTTCTCAAGCACTTTATCGACATGCTTCGATTCCCGGAAAGCCTGTACGAGAAGCCAGCGGCCTTCATCGGCATCGCCGCAGGCCCGTGGGGCGCGCTCCGCGCCGTGGAGCATCTGGAAATGGTCTTCCAATATCGCCACGCCCACCTCTTCGGCCGGCGCGTCTTTCTCCCCGGCATTTCCCAGCTCCTTGACGAGGAGGGAAGGCTTGCCGATCCCGCCCTGGAGGAACGGCTCCACGAAATGGTCACCGGATTCGCGGCCTTCTGCAGACGTTTGCTATGATGTGCGCTGCGTCCGCACAGAACGAAGCACTCAAAGCACGGAGGTGAGCATGTCTTCTCGCAGGTCTCTCGTCGCCCTTCTCGTGGTCCTTCTGACCGCCGGTGTCGTCTCGGCAGATTTCAAGGTGGTGAAAATGACCCACCGCGACGGATTCAGCATCATGGGTCAGGATCAGCCCGCCAATGATCAGGAGGAAGTGACGTGGATTGGTGCCGATCGGATGCGCAGCAACCAGGGAGACACTTCGGCGATCGTGCGCCTCGACACCAAGAAGCTGATCATCGTCAACCACGCGGACCAGACCTACAACGTGATCGACCTGCCGTTGGACATCAGCAAGTTCCTGCCGCCGCAAATGGCCGACCAGATGCTGGCGATGATGACGCTCGATGTAACAGTTACGCCAACCGACGAGCTGCAGACGATCGGAGACTGGCAGGCCCGACGTTATGACATGAAGATGACATCGCAGATGATGACCGTCGACGCGACGCTGTGGGCCACCACAGCCGTCGACTTGGATCAGGAATCGTATCGCCGCATGGTTGCCGAGATTCTCCGCCTCCAACCGGGCGCCGACAACATGGCCGAGGAAATGGCCAAAATCGAGGGTCTCGTGGTGGCGCAGGAGAGCATTATGAGCATGACCACGGTCGGCGACACTACGGTCGCGAGCTCGGAGAAGGTGACCTCGGTGGAGAAGGTCGACCCGCCCGCCGGAAACTATGATCCACCCGAGGGTTACACCGAAAAGCCCTTTGACTTCATGAAGATGATGCAGCGGCAGCAGTAGACACCCGGCGAGATAAGCGGGCTAGCTAGCCCGCCCAGGTTGCCACCAACAGAGTGAGGTCGTCGTACGGGGTATGCCCGCACGTGAAGGCCTCGATCTCTTCGAGGAGATAGTTCACGACCTCGTTGGGATTTGCCGGCGACTCCGCCAGTGCCTGGAGCAGCCGATCCTCACCGTAGAAATCGCCCTCCGGCGACTGCGCGTCCACCACCCCGTCCGAGTAGGCGAGCACTAGGTCACCGGCCTCCAGGCCGACCTGCTTTACCTGGTGGCCGCCGATTCTCAGCGCCCCCAGGGGCAGGCGGTGTTCCGGCAGCTCGAGGCACTCCACCACCCCCGAGCCGCGGCGAACCATGGGAGGAGGCTGCCCTGCCAGAGAATAGCGCAGGATCCCTTCACCGGCCCGGCACGCGAGGTAACCGAGCGCGACGAAGCTGCCAGGCTGGAGCTCGGACCTGCGTCCTTTGCGCATGCTATAGAGCCTCTCGTTGGCGAGACGGAAGAGCTCCTCGGGATCCGGGTGGGCAAGGGCCAGGGCGTTGAGCACCTCGTGCGCCGCCATCATCATCAACGCCCCGGAGATCGACTTCCCGGACACGTCGCCGTAGACGACCGCGTGTTCTCCGGGCCTGCGACCGGGCAACTGGGTGAAGAAGTCTCCCCCCACTTCCTGCGCGGGCCGACAGACCGCCGCCAAGGACCATCCATCTGCCGCCATCAGCTCATCCGGCAGTAGCGAGGCCTGGATCGAGGCCGCGATCTTGAGCTCGCGCTCGAGCTCGGCCTGGCGCGTGCGCTCGTCGAGCAGGGTGCTGGTCTCCAGCGCGATGGAGGCCTGGTTGAGGAGGCCGCGCAGAAGCTGGAGCTCCTCTTTCTCGAAGGCGGTCTGGCCGGCCTTGCCGGAGAGCAGGATCACCCCAACGGCGCGTCGCGTGGTCGCCAATAGGCCCGCCAGCTCCACCCCCGCCTGCTCCAGAGACTTGCTCAGCTCATCGACCTCCGGTGAGAGCAAGCGTAACGGGGCGAGCTCGTCGAGGCGCACCAGCGAGCCTCGTCGCTTGAGCTGGTCGTGGAGGATGCCGATGACCGGCAGCTCCTCCGGGAGGCTCTCCGGGCCCGCCTGTCGCGCCAAACGCGACCCCTGCCCGAGATATAGCGCCGCGAAGCGAAGGCCGAGAAGCTCGGGCAACCGCTCGACAAGCTGGGTCACCACCGGACCGATCTCGACCTCACTGGTGAAGGCCTCGCCCATTTCGACCATCGCCCGCTGCAGGCGGAGCCGCTCGGCGAAGAAGAAACGGTCTACAGGTCCCTGGAGGCGGTGGCGGAGGGGTTCGAAGAGGAGCACGATCGCGAGCGCGAAGACCACCGGGAAGAACGGCGACTCCGCGAGGCGGGTACCGCGGAAGAGGAGGTTGAACGAAGCGATCCCGAGGGCATAGACCGCGGTCACCATCGCCGTGGTTACGGTGTAGAGCAGGCTCTTGCGCAGGATCACCCGGATGTCCAGCAGCTGGAAACGGATGATGGCGTAGGCGAAAGTGATGGGCACCAGGATCAGCGGCACGACGCCGTAGAACAGGAATCGCTCGGTGTGGAGGAACGAGGGGAAGGCCACCGCCAGCAGGATGAAGGGCGCCACGCCGAAGAGGGTGCCGAGGAAAACCAGGCCGGCGCCTCGGCGCTGGTGCGAGTCCGGAAGGTAGAGCGCACTCAGGCCGAGGGCGCCGAGACCGAGCACCATATAACCAACCATCACCCACCAGTTGGTCATCGGCGCCCCGCTGATCAAGGCAAGCGAGCTGCCCGCACGCCGCGCCCACACAACGGTGCCCAGGTAGACGAGGGGCGGTACCAGGTAGATGGGGAGCATCTTGGGGCTCAGACGGGCTATCCAACCGACGAAATCGGCCGCGGGATCCCGTCGCCACTCCCAAACAGGACGGGGAAAAATCAGAAAGAAATGGAGAAAGGCGGCCGGCAGGAAGAGCAACGCCATCGTCCCCGTGGTGAGCACAAAGGTGTCGACCCACGAGTACGACGCCGGACGCAGTCGACACACCAGAAAGAGCAGGAAGAGACTGCACATGGTGTAAAAGACCCGCGCCGTCGGCTGCCGGGGCTGCCGCAACACCACGAAGGCGCCAATCACGAAGAAGGCAAAACCGAGGAGAGCAGCGTAGAGGTAGCTCGTGTCGCCGATGCGCCGGCGGCCGAGCTCGACGTCGACCTCGAAGACATGACCCCCTGACCGCACGAGATAGGGGACCGACTCCCCAATGCGGTGTTGGTTGAGCAGTTCCTGCGCGTGGGTGTTCGAGTCGAGAAAGGACCGATCGATGCCGACAATCACATCTGCGGGTCGGATTCCGGCTCGATCGGCCCCGGATCCCGGGACGACCGTGCGCACGACGTGCGCGCCCGGAACATCCGTTTCCAGAATCACGCCGTCGTACGGGCGCGGCAGGAACATGTCCGCTACCGAGAGGACGGCAATCAGGAACGCGAAGATCCCGGGCGCCAACGTGAAAGTGAGACGCCGTTGCGATCGCAGCATCACCCACATAATACGCGCCTCCGCCCGATCTGGTTCGCTGAAATCGATCTAAGGGGCCCTTTCGAGGCGGTTGTGAACACGAGAACCCGTATCAGCGTGACCGAGCGCACGCGCCGTTTCGAAGGGTCGAAATGGTTCAGAGTGTCACGGCGAAGCGCAGGCGGCGGGTCTCGGCGAGCAGCTCGTGGGCCGCGGCGAGCAGCTCGCGGCTGCCCTCGGCCGAGACCTGGACGTCCGGCGTCGGAGCAACCGGTTCGTCCGGGTTGCCGAGGCCGGTGTCCCTGAGGCCCCGCATCCGACTCATGATCGCGTCGCGGATCTCCTCCGCGTTGTCAACGCCGCGGAAGTAGCCGAGGTGCATGTTGGCCGCCTCGGACATCTCCTTCTCATGCTTGCCCGACCCCTCCCCTCCGCCCCCGCCAGCTGTACGGACCCGGAGGTCGGCGATGCCGAGCAGCCGCTGAAGCGGCCCCTGGCGCAGCGAGAGGTTCTGGATGTTGGCGAAGGTCATGGTCCGTTCGCGGATGACCATCAGCCCCTCGCGAATGCGCAGGCTGGTGTCGGTGATCATGTACCAGCGGTAGCGGTAGTCCAGGTCGACCATCATGAAGGTGAATGGCAGCTGAATCAGGAACAGGAGCACGCCCAGCACTTCGAGAGGCTGTATCAGCCCGTGAGCAAAAGACAGGGGGCCGACCTGGATCCTGTTGAGGAAAACGAGACCCACGACCAGGCCGGCGGCCGTACCGAGCTGGCCGAGGGCCCACTGCGCCACGCGGTAGCGATAAAAGCCCGGCGCGGCGTTGAAGACACGGAGCGAGCCCGGGCTGCCCAGCGGCGCTTCGGGTTGGGGCGGCACCTTCAAGACCGTTGTGATCAGGTTCTTGAGAGGCGGGTTAGCCATCAGCCGACCCTCCGCGTGCCTCCAGCGCCTTGCGGATCGCCCGCAGCTCGGCGACCGCCTGGCGCAGGGTCGCCGCCAGCTCGCCCGTCGTGTCGCCGGCGACCGGCGGTCCGGCCGCGGACGCCGCTTCCGAGGGCGCCCCGGTGGCGGCCGGCCCCATTCCCCTGGCGCCTCGCATCCGGGCGTAGAGAAAGTCGCGCAGGGCCCGGAATTGGCGAACCCCTTCGATCGTCATCTCCGCCTTGGAGCTCCCGCTGGCGGTCTGGATCTGGATTCTCGCCAGGCCGAGCCAGCGTTCGACGAAGTTGCTGGTCAGGTGGATGTCCTGGATGCGGGCGAAGGTGAGGTTGATTTCCTTGCGGAAGAGCACCCCCCAGCGCATCGAGACCCCCTCGTTCGAGAATCGGTAGCGCATCGTGTGATAGCGAAAGTAAAGCGGGATGAGCACAATTGGGAAAAAGGGTCCCGCCACCAGGGAAGCTCCCACGTAGTACGTCAGAAGACTCGAATCGGGGCGTTCGATGGCGAAGATCTCGTCAGCGGTCAACGTTTCCGGCTCGACTGAGGACGTCATACCTCACCTCGCAGCGAAATCAATCAGTTGGAATCAGATGCTCCGGCATCTGCACCGCCACCACCTCGCCCCGCGCACAGAGCTCGCCTTCGGCGGACACGGTGGCGGTCACGACGACCTTGCGCTTCTTGAGCTCCTTCACCCTTCCACGGATTTCCAGCGGCACACCGAGCGGCGTCGGGCGCAGGTAGTCCACGTGGAGCGAGGCCGTGACGAAACGCAGAGCCGGCTCGGTGTCCATCTCGCGACCCTCGGCGCGGTAGGTTGCGGCCATCGCGGTGCCGGTCCCGTGGCAATCGACGAGAGAGGCGATCAGGCCGCCGTAGACATAGCCGGGGATGGCCATGTGATGGGGCTCCGGGGAAAAAACCGTCACCGTCTCGTCGCCGTCCCAGTGGCTCTTGATGTGGAGGCCGTGCTCGTTGAGTCGGCCGCAGCCATGGCAGTGGCTCAGCTCATCGGGGTAATAATCTTGAAATGCCTTCTGGGTCACAAATCAACCTCGACCATGATACCGGTCATCTTCTACCGCACAACTTCCAAGTCCGCAATTCCGAATTCCAAATCTCTCACCCCACCCAGCTTCGGTTGTAGCCCGCTTCCTCGATGGCCCGGGCGTGCTCGGTCGGCAGGAGTGGTTTGAAGGTGTCGATCATGACCGCGAGCTCGTCGGTACGTTCGGTACCGATGGAGGCCTCGTAGGTCCCCGGGTGGGGGCCGTGCGGGAGGCCGCGCGGGTGGAGGGTGATGGAGGCTGGGCCGATGCCCTTGCGCGAGGTGAAGTTCCCCTCGACGTAGAAGAGGATCTCATCGCAGTCGGGCGAGGAGTGCGGGTAGGGACAGGGAATCGCGTCGTCGGCAAAGTCCACCACCCGCGGCACGAAGGAACAGACGACGTAGCCCGGGCCGGCGAAGTTGGTGTGGATTGTGGGCGGCAGGTGGATGGACGCAGTCCTCGGTTGGAAGGCCTTGATCGGGAAGGCGAAGGGCCATGATTGACCGTCCCAACCGACCACGTCGAAGGGATCGTGTGCCATCTCGACGGCGGTCAGTCGTCCTCCGGACTGAACGACCAGCCGCCGCGGGGCGTCGAGGGTCTCGGGGCCGCCGTCCGGCCACTCGGGCTCTATGAAGTCGTGATGGGTGAAGGGAGCGTACATCGAGAGCTGGCCCTCGGGCGCTCGGTACTGCTTGGGCACCCTGACGGGTGTACGCCCCTCGATCATCAAGAGTATCGCCGTTCCGTCGAGCACCCAGCGGTGGGGCAGGCCCTGGGGAACGTAGACATAGTCCTGGGCCGTAAACGGCACCACGCCAAGCTGACACTCGATTCGGCCGGAACCTTCATGCACGAATGTCAGCTCGTCGCCGTCGGCGTTGGCCACCAGGGTCGGCTCGCTCTCAGTTGGCCGGCCCAGCCACACCCCGAGATCAGCGTTGGCGAAGAGCAGCCGCCGGGCGAGGAAAGGGCTGCTGCCGTCAGCCTGTTGTGCGCTGAGATAGTGGGACCGGCGAAGGGGCGCCGAGGCTTCGGCCTCCGCCCAACCCGGATGAAAGCCGAGGTCCTCCTCGGTCTCCACCCAGTGCGGCGGTTCACGGTGCCAGAGGATGGTATAGATCGACTCAAAGCCCCCGCGAGTGAAGCAGTGCTCGTAAGTGAGCTTACCGTCCATCTCGAAAACGGAGTGGGGCTTCGAAGGAATCAAGCCGCGTGTGAGGCGATGAATCATCGTGTCACCCTTCAACAAGCGCCGCACTGTTAGTTCGGAATTCGGAATTCGGAATTCGGAATTTCAGCCCGTCGCCCCGTTCGCAGGAATGCGGTCCAGCAGCGGGGACGGACTTGCAGAACTCGGGTACAGGAGATTTCGAACCTGGGTCTCCAGCTCCTTCAGGTTCCGCTCGCGTTCTGCATCTTTCAGCGACTTGGTGCCTCGCCCCGAAGGACGCGCCTTCACCGGGCCAAATCCTCAGGTTCACTGCCTCAGGAAAAGGCGTGGCCTTGCCACGGGCAGACAGTGATAATTCCGAATTCCTAATTCCGAATTCCGAATTCATCGTCAGCTTCCTGCTCCCGCTCGCAGCTGTCTTTCCGCGGCGGCGCGATCCACCTGGTCGCGCTCGATGGACTCGAAGAGGGCGCGGAAGTTGCCCTCGCCGAATCCGCGAGCGCCCTTGCGCTGGATGACCTCATAAAAAAACGGCCCGGCCTTCTCGTCGTCGTGGAGCAGTCCGCCCTCAACCATAAAGATCTGCAGCAGATAGCGGTCGTCATCGCCGTCGACCAGGATGCCGAGACGCTGCATCTCCTCCACCTTCTCGGAGAAATTGGTTACTTGCTGGCGGACCAGCCGTTCGGGGAGCATGTCGTAGTAGGTCGCCGGGGTGTCCAGGAACTCGATGCCGGCGCGGCGCATGCCCTCGACCGCGGGCGAAATCAAGGGCACGTGGAAGGCTACGTGCTGCACACCCGGGCCGTTGTTGGCCTCGATGAAGCTGTAAATCTGGCTTGCCTCGTAGTTGGGGGTGACGGGCTCGTTGTTGGCGAACTTGATCCCCGACTCCGGATCCCACATGACGATGGAGGCGAGGCCGGACCCGCCAGTAGTTGGGTTGATGTTGGCGGTGTGGAAGAAAATCCGCCAGTACTCCTCAAAACCCATGACGTCGCGCAACCACGTCACGTGGGGTTCGATGGTGAGGAAGTTGGAGGTGATGTGGTCGATGACCTGGAGACCGTTGGAATTGGCTTCCCCACCGGTCTCGAGCGGCTCGAATCCAGGGGCCAGCGCGCCCGAGGCCCGCTCGACGAAACGGAAACGGACATCTCCCAACGGAGTGGCGATGTCGAAGTGACGGTACGGCCGTCCCTGGGCGTCAGTAGCCTCAACGACCTCGGTGCACATGGCGGCGCCCCGCTCGGACAATGCCGTCCTCGTCGCCTGCAGATCGCGCACCCGAAAACTCACCACCCGCACCCCGTCGGGGTGCCGCTTGAGCCAGCGCTCAGCCGCCGAGCCGCGCTCGCGCGGCGTCACGCAGACGCACCGCGCCTTGCCGGCGGCAAAGAGCAGGGCATCCTCGCCACGCTCGGCGGCCTGACGCTCGGAAAGACGCGCCACCACGGGCACGTCCAACATCTCGGTGTAGAATTTCCGGCTGCGTTCGACATCGGCCACCACGAACTCGTAGCTGTCGTAGCCAATGATCCCGAGCCCGGATCCCTTGCCTGTGTTCTCGGTCATCACACCCTCCCGGAGGATTCACGCCAGGAGATGATAACAAAGATTGGACTGAGTCGCGATCGCCGGGAAATAACGAGAGGGCGGGGAAAGTCCCTAATTCCTAATTCCTAATTCCTCAGCGGTGCCGCTGCCAGTCGGATGTCTCGAGCTCGAACTCCATCTCCCGCCACAGGTCCTCGAGAGGGCAGCGCATGATGATCAGGTCCTGCCATTCTCCCGCCTGGTCTCGCACGTGCTCGGGAATGAGGAACTCCTCGTGGAAGCCCAGGCGCTGAAAGATGCGGTGCGCCCCGACCTGCGGACGCATCAGCCGGACGACGATGCGGTCCATTCTGTGCTTCGAGGCGAGGTGGAAGAGCTCACGAGCCACCAGCGTGCCGAGACCGAACCGCTGCCAGGGCCGCGCGATGATGAGGCGGACCTCGGCCACTTTGTCCCCCCAGCCGTGACCCTGAAGTTCCAGGGAGCCGTCGGCCACGATCTCGTCCTCGTGCACTACGACAATTCTTTCCACTCGACTTCTGTCGAGCTCGGTGGTGCGCCGTTCCACGACCTCGCGGCGCGTCACGTCGAGGCGCAGGTACTTTCGATCTTCATCGGGAAGCTCACAGAAGAACGTGAAGGAGGGCTCCACGTCGTCCGGGTGCATGTTGCGAATCGTCACCTTGCGCCCATCGGCCAAGGTCACCGTCTTGTTGATCCCGGTTGCGGGCTGCGGCATCGCGGTGGTGCTCACTGTCAATCCCTCCTTTGACCTACGGCAGGGCCACGCGCTCATCCTGCGCGCCGTGGCTGAGAGGCCCTGATCCGAGTTACCTGTTAATAAAGATGAGACATTTCAACGAAAATTGCAAATTTATTGAGACACAAAATCAAAATTCAGGAATTGCAGGCATCGGAGTCCTCGTTTGTGCCCCTGGCGGCGCGTCATTCACGAGGCGAAGCCGCCCCTCCACCCAAAACGGGAGTATGATGCTCCCGTGCAGGGTCGATGAGAACGATCCGGCGCGGGAGGGTCAGGATGCGACGCGAATACTACTGTCCTCATTGCCGCAAGCTGCTCAACCCCGGAACCCTGGTGGTGTTCATTGTCGAGCACGATCAGGAGCGGGAGCTCGTCCTGCTCGCCCCCGAGCTCGGCGACTACTCCATCATTTACCCGGCGTCCTTCACCTTCGAGCTGGGAACCCTCTACACCTTCCGCTGCCCGCTGTGCCGAGCCGACCTCAGCTCGAACCTCGACCAGCGATTGGTCGACATCCTCTCGCTGACCGACGACGGCTCACCGGTCAGAGTCAGCTTCTCGCGGGTCTTCGGCGAGCGGGCGACCTTCGTCTTTGCAGCCAATGGCGTGGATGAGTACGGGGAGCACGCGGAGCGGTTCGACGCGCTCAACTTCTTCGGAGAGGCGCCAGACCGGGACGGGGACTGATCAGGGTTTCTCGGAACCTGGCTACGCTGGGGCCGCAGCCTGCTCGTAGCGCTGGAGGGCCACGGGCTTGAAGCGCTGGCGCTCGAACCCGAGCTTGTCGTAGGGTACGCCCTGGGCGAAGGCGAGGAGCTGGAAGTAGTAGACCGGTGGGGTCGAGAAGTCCTCCTCATAGAGCTTCCCGATCTTCATCTGCCCGTGGTCGAACTGGCCGAAACAGGTGGGGCAGATCATGCCGAGGAGATCCGCCTGCTCATCGTTCACGGTGGCCAGAAGGTCGTGCATCATTTTGTTGGGAATGTCCTCGTTCTGGCAGGCCTTGCCGCAGCACAGGTACCAGTTGGCGTGGCGCACCGGCGTGGCGCCGATGGCCTCCACCAACCGCTCGAGGACCTGCGGGTTGTCCGGGTTGTCCACCTGCATGATGCGCGACGGCTTGAGCAGGTGGCAGCCATAGTGGATCGCGATTTTGAGCCCCTCCAGCGGCCGCACAACCGAATCCTTCACCGCGTCGTAGCCCACCTCATCACGCACGAGGGTGGCGATGTGGCGCACGCGGCTGGTGCCCCGATACTCGCGCCCGATTCGCGCCAGGCGCCGGTTGATCTGGTCTCGCAGCTCCTCGTCTTGCAACAGGTGGTAGGTCTCAGACAGGGTTGCTGTGCAGCCCGAGCAGTTGGTGAAGATGTCGAGGCCGAGGTCCTCGGCCAGGCATAGATTGCGA
>DAOWFV010000128.1 GCA_030637805.1 Acidobacteriota bacterium
CACAGCAATCAACGTCACCAAGAACGATCTGTGCGTCGGTATGCTTTTCTTCCCGATCCGGGGCGGCGTCCAGCCTGGAAGGTGGAAGCTCATCCTCGAGTTCGTAGAAACCGAGGCGGTGGTGCCGTTTGTCCTCGAAATCGATTGATCGCAAGATTGATCGATGTTGGTCAGTGGGTGTAAGCCGTTAATACAGGGAGAGCACGATGCGACATGAGGTTTTGCAGCTGAGGAGGGTTCGAGGTCTGTGGGTAGTGTTGACAGCCGTCCTCCTCGTTGGGGTGATCGTCACCGGCCAGGAGATCGAAAGAGAGCAGGTGGCCGGCGGCCTCGCCTTCATCGACGAGGTCCAGGTGACCGTGGTCAATATCGACGTCTTCGTCCGCGACCGACAGGACCGACCCGTGACCGGTTTGACGAAGGAGGATTTCCGCCTCGTGCAAGACGGGCACGAACGGACTTTGACCCACTTCGCCGCCTACACCGAAGAGGTCATCACCAGCATCATGGCGGAGCGGGAGGCCCTTGCCGCCTCGCCAATGCTCCCGGTCGGCGACGATGGGGCTGCCGAGCCGGCGTCCGGGCAGGGTGACATCGCCGCCGACCTTGTCCAGCCCGTGCATATCGTGCTCTATGTGGACAACGAGAATATCCGACCCCACGATCGCAACCGCGTACTGGCACAGGTTCGGCGGTTCGTCCGTGAGGTGATGCAGCCGCACGTGCAGGTGATGGTCGTCTCGGTGCAGCGATCGGCAAAGGTCGTTCAGCCCTTCACCAACGATTCGCGGGCGGTGCAGGATGCGCTCCGGTCCATGACCCAGCTCTACGGCGCCCGGACCGACCACGACCGCCAGCGCGGACGCCTCATCCACGATATGCAGGCGGTAACGAGCGACACCTCTTCCGGCGGGCTCCGCAATGACCAGGTGGCGGCGAGGGATCTCGAGGACAAGATCCGGATCTATGCCGAGGAGATCGCGATGGAGCTCGGCTACTCGATCAATACCCTGCGCGAGGTCTTGACCACTCTCGGCGGTCTCCCGGGCCGCAAGGTTCTGGTCCACGTAACCAGCGGTCTGCCTGCGGTGCCGGCCCGCGACCTCATCAACTGGTACGGCGATCTCTACCAGAGGTCATCGACGTTGCCGATGCTCGCGCGGTTCAATCGCCGCCAGCTCTTCGAAGCGGTGGCGTCGAGCGCCAACGCACAGGGCGTGACCTTTTACACCATCGATGCCAGCGGGCTCGCCGGAGACGCCGCCGTATCGGCAGAGTACTCGCGACCGGTAGACCCCATGACCTCCAGCATCTACGTCATCAACCACCAGGAGCCGTTGCTCTATCTGGCAGAGAGAACCGGCGGCCGCGCGATTGTCGACTCCAACGACGTGACCGGCCTGCTGGAAGAGATGCGCGACGATCTCTTCACCTACTACTCGCTCGGATACACCTTGTCGTCGAGCGGTAGCGATACCGTGCACCGGATCGAGGTCGAGCTGCCCGGGCACCCGGAGTACAACCTCGTCTACCGACGCACCCTGGTCGAGAAATCGCTCGAGACGCAGGTGCAGGACCAGGTGGTGAGTGGCCTCATGCTTGCCCTCGACGACAACCCGATGGCGCTCGATCTCAAAGCCGGGGTGGAGAGGCCGGCGTCGGAGGGGCGCTGGATCCTGCCCATCGAGGTGGGGTTTCCCATCGAGTCCATAGCATTGCTCCCGGAGGCGGACGAGTATGTCGGTCGGGTCGTGCTGTTTGTCGCCAACCGCGACACCAAGGGGAGGCAGTCGGATGTGCAACGGTGACAGTTCGAGATCCGCATGCCGCCTGAGGACTATGAAACGCGGCGTACCGAGCGGTACGTTGCGACCCTCGACCTGCTGCTCGACTCCGGCCGGCACAGGGTGGTGGTGGGCGTTCTCGACCCGGTGACACGACAGACTTCGTTCCAGACCCTCACACGGTCTGTGCCGGCGTCGACGAACTGAGGCCGGCATCCGATTGGTCGAACACCCGTCCGGAATTTCGGATGGCAAGGGTGCGCAGAGGGGTCCCCGGTTGGTAACGGGCTGCGTCAAATCTGGCATCGATCTTGCTACTTCACTGCAGCAACATTGCCGCTTCGAGGCATTCGCATTTTTCTTTCAGAGGAGTTGACAGAGGAGAACGGGAGGGTAGCTGTCGATACGCACGATTTTGAGAAAAATAGAAACTCCGAAGGTAGAAACACGTAGAAGCGGATTGAATAGGAGGTAATGATGCGATATAGGATTTCTGGTTTCATAATTTGTGTGGTCGTCCTGTCTCTTGCTCTGGCAGGGACGGCCGCGGCGCAAACCACGGGTGAGCTGAGCGGTCGCGTGGTCTTCGAGGACCAGGGCATGCCGGGTGTGAGAATAACGATCACCTCTCCGGCCCTGCAAGGCGAGATGGGAACGGTCTCCAACGCCTCTGGTGACTACATTTTCAAGGGCCTGCCGGCCGGCGACTACAAGGTGCGGTTCGAGCTCTCGTCGTTTGCGATCCTCGAGCAGGATGTCCGCATCTCTACGTCGCAGCCGCGCCGGCTCGACGCGGTGTTGTACCCCGAGGCAATGCAGGAGGAGATCGTCGTCACCGGTCAGTACGAGACCGTGAGCACCGGCGCCCAGGGCTCCGCGACGATCGAGCAGTCCCTGCTGGAGAAGCTGCCGGTGCTGCGCACCATGCAGGCCGCGGTTCTGCTGAACGCGGGGACCTCGAACACCGGCCCCAACAATGCCATCGCGATCTCGGGCGCCCAGTCTTACGAAAGCCTCTACACCATGAACGGCGTGGTGCTCAACGAGAATCTGCGCGGGCAGCCGTACAGCTTGTTTATCGAGGACGCGATCATCGAGACCACCACCATCACCAGCAGTGCCTCGGCCGAGTACGGCCGCTTCGCGGGCGGGGTGGTCAACATGGTGACCAAGTCGGGAGGAAACAAATTTACGGGCTCCTTCCGCGCCAACATATCCAACGAAAGTTGGAACGGCGAGACACCGCTCACCACCAGTCAGGAGGACAAGAACAACTACACGTACGAGGCCACCTTCGGTGGCTACGTCCTGCGCGACCACCTGTGGTTCTTTGGCGCCGGTCGTGACCAGTCGCTCACCACCTCCGGCCAGCTCTTCGACCCGGCCGGGGGCGGCGAGCAGTTCCCGAGAGTCACTGACCAAACCCGCCTCGAGGCCAAGCTGACGGGCTCCCTCGGGCCCAGCCACCGCCTGAGCCTTGGCTTCGTCGACGTCGACACCTCGCAGATCAACAACGTCTTCGCCTCTCTGCCGTCGGCCGACTTCGCCTCCGTCGACCTAGACCGCACCCTGCCCAACCAGGGCTGGAACGTGAGCTACACCGGCGTGCTGTCGGACAACTTCTTCCTCGAGGGCCTGTACTCGGAGCGCGAGTTCCAATTCGTGGGCTCGGGCGGCGATGACACCAGCCTCGGTGGCGGCACGGTGGTCATCGACTACCTCGAGTATGTCCTCTTCAACGCTCCTCTGTTCTGCGGTGTCTGCCCACCCGAGACGCGCGCCAACGAGAACTTCTGGGCCAAGGGGTCGTGGTTCATCTCCGGCGCAGGCACCCACGACCTGGTCTTCGGCTTCGACACCTTCTCGGACATCCGCCAGGCGGACAACTGGCAGTCGGCGTCCGGCTACCTGCTGGGCACGGTCACCGACCAGGACTACTCCGTGAATGGCAGTCCGTACCTCGCGATGGAAGAGGGCAGCTACATCATCTGGGGTGCGGTCCCCGAGACCTCACAGGGTAACGACTTCCAGACCGACTCGCTGTATGTCAACGACACCTGGCGGATCAACGACAAGCTCACCGTCAACCTCGGTCTGCGCTACGACAAGAACAAGGGCACCGACCAGGGCGGCGCCAAGACCATCGACGACTCGCGCGTCAGCCCGCGGCTGTCGGCGAGCTACGACGTCGGCGGCGACGGCAAGATCGTCATCACCGGCGGTGCGTCGCGTTACACCATGGCCATCGCCAACTCGATCGGTGACGTGGGCTCGGCGGCCGGTAACCCGGTCTACAACCTGTACGTCTACGAGGGCCCGTCGGTCTTTGCCGGTACACCCGAGCACCCGACCAACGCCGACGGCATCAATGCGGTGTTCGACTGGTTCAACAACGTCTACGGCGGCGTTCTCAACACCGACAACCTGGTCTACGCCTATGTGCCCGGCCTGTCACCGATGGTCGGTGGCTCCCTCAATTCGCCATTCGGCGACGAGTACACCCTCGGTGCGTCCTTCCGCCTCGGCACCCGAGGCGTGGTCCGTGCGGACTGGGTCTACCGTCAGTACGGCGATTTCTACTCGAATACCATCGTGCCCAATCGTCCCGTGACGGATCCCGACAGCGGGGTGACCCTCGACCTGGGAGAGTACGTCAACGAGGACAGTCGCCTAACACGCAAGTACAACGCCCTCATGGCCCGCTTCGACTATCGGATCGGCTCGCGCTGGAATCTCGGCGCCAACTACACGTGGTCGGAGACCGAGGGCAACCTCGATGGTGAGACCGGCGGATCAGGCCCGGTGGCGAATAACATTCTCGCCTACGAGGAGTACAAGGAAGACTCGTGGTACGCGCCGGAGGGCTTCCTGCTCACCGACCAGACCCACAAGTTCAACGCGTGGGTCTCGTGGGATGTTATCGCTTCCACCCACCACAACCTCAACGTCAGCCTCGTGCAGAGTTTCTTCTCCGGCCAGCCGTACAGTGCCCTCCAGACCATCAATACGACTGACTTCGTGGGCGATCCGGCGGACCTGGGCTACGTCAATAATCCGCCGCCTCAGACCTACTACTTCTCCGACCGCGGCGCATACCGTATCGAGAGCGTGACCCGCACCGACCTCGCCATCAACTACTCCTTCTTCGTCAACATCGGCGGCGGTCAGCTCGAGTTCTTCCTCCAACCCGAGGTCACCAACATCTTCAACGAGAGTGCCGCTACCGTCGTCAACACGACCGTGAATGGCCCGCGCCAGGGGATGGAGGAATTCAACCCCTTCACGGAGACGCCTGTCGAGGGCGTGAACTACGAACTCGGTTCCAGCTTCGGCGAACCGCAGAGTGCGGCGGACTACCAGCTTCCGCGGACCTTCCGGGTCTCCATCGGTCTCCGCTTCTAAGCGGTCTCCCTGTTCATTCACTCGGCCCCGGTGCTCGGCACCGGGGCCTTTTTCCTGCCGGTGGGCGCCGACGCATTTGTTATCATGCCGAGGCGTGCCCGTCGCTATTGGAGGCCACATGTGCAACACATCAAAGTCGCTGAGCATCGCGCTGGCAGCGGTTGCGTCGTTCCTGATCATCGCCGATGCGTCGGCGCAGCAGGCCGGCCGCATCGCCGGCACGGTCATTAACATCGACGGCACGCCCATCGAGGGCGTCACGGTCACCATCTCGGCGGAGACGCTCAGCCGAGACATCGTCAAGACCACCAACAAGAAGGGTAAGTTCACGGTGTCGCACTCCGACGCGGCGATGACCTATCACTACAAGTTCGAAAAAGAGGGCTATCAGACCCTGCTGCTGCCGGTGAGCCCGCCTGTCGGCGGCACCCAAAGCCGGGAGTTCAAGCTGTTGCCGGTGGCAGCCGGTCCGCCGGCCGGTTCACCGGCCGGTGCGGCGGCGCCCGCGGGCGGCGCACCGACCGGTGGCAGCCCCGCCATCCGTGCATACAACGAGGGTGTCGAGGCACAGCGGCTCGGCGATCTCGACCTTGCCGCCGAGAGCTACCGCAAGGCTGCCAAGATCGACCCCGAGCTGGCGGCGGCACACACCGCGTTGGCCGGGATGTTGCTTCAGCGCGAAGACTTCGCGACCGCGGCCGCCGAGGCGGAGATAGCCTTGACGATCGATTCCGGCGACGTCCGCGCCCTGCAGATCCGCTTCGACGCCTACCGCCTGGGCGGCGACGACGAGAAGGCGAATGAGGCGGCAAAGGCGCTGCGCGAGATCGGGAATCTGGACGACGCTGCGGCGCGCATCTTCAACGAGGGCGTCGACGCCTACAGTGCCGGCGATGTTGCGACGGCGCAATCGAAGCTCCAGCAGGTCATCCAGCTCGCCCCGGAAATGGTCGCCCCCTACGTGGCCCTGGCGCAGATCAGCCTCTCCCAGGGCAGCGCGGCCGAGGCCTTGGCGATGGCGCAGTCCGCCCTCGAGCTCGAACCCGACAACACGCGGGCGCTCAAGATCGCGTTTGACGGCGCCCGGTTGACGGGTGACGCCGAGGCGGCAGAGCAGGCTCTCGAACGCCTGGTGGAGCTCGAACCACAGTGGGTGGCGACGACCCTCTTCGAGCATGCTGCGAAGCTGTTCAACGACAATCAGCCGGCCGCGGCGGTGCTCGAGTTGGAGTACGTTCTGAAAGCCGATCCCGAGCTGCCGCAGGCCCACTACCTGCTCGGGGTGGCGCTTATTAACACCGGGCGCACCGATGAAGGGCGGCTTCACCTGCAGAAGTTCCTCGAGCTCGCGCCTGACGATCCGGACGCCGAGATTGCCCTCGGGCTCCTGAGTTACGAGCCGTAAGGCAAGAACAGGCAGATCCCGGCGTCCGCCAAGGAATATCGATGCGAATTCTTGGAATCGCAGCACAGCTTTTAGTCGCGCTCGCGTGCTCCGGTGACATCGGGGTTGAGAGGTCGCTGAGGGTCGCCGACGCCACGCCGGTCGTGCTCGTGTCCGTCGACACGCTGCGCTCGGACCGCCTGCCCGCGTATGGTTATGGCGGCGTCGAAACGCCGGCGATCGATCGGCTGCGCCGGGACGGGATCCTGTTCGAGCGCGCCTACACCCACGTTCCTCTCACTCTGCCAGCGCATACCTCGTTGCTCACGGGGCTCCTGCCGCCGGATCATGGAGTGCGGGACAACCTCGGCTATACGATTGACGCCGCGACGGCGCCCCTCCTGCAGCAAACTCTCAAGGAAGCGGGCTACGCCACGGGAGCGGGGGTATCCGCGTATGTTCTCCGGCGGGCGACGGGGATTGATGCCGGCTTCGATTTCTACCAGGACGACGTCGAGGTCACCTCGGGCCCCGGCGTCCAGGCCATCCAGAGGTCGGGCGCGGAGACCCTCCAAGCGGTGCGGCCCTGGCTCCGGTCGGTCGCGAAATCTCCCTTTTTCCTGTTCTTCCACATTTTCGAACCGCATTCTCCGTACGAGCCGCCGGATGAGTTTGCGCAGCGCTATCCATCTCCGTACGACGGTGAGGTGGCGGCTGCCGACCAGGTGGTGGGCGATCTCCTTGAAGAATTGGCCAACCTCGGGGTCTATGATAAGGCCCTGATCGTATTCCTCTCCGACCATGGGGAGGGCCTCGGTGACCATGGCGAAGACGAGCACGGTCTGTTTCTCTATCGCTCGACCCTGCAGGTGCCGCTGATCTTGAAGCTACCGCAAGCGAAGAGGGCGGGCGAGACCGTCGAGTATCCAGTACAGCTGATTGACGTGTATCCGACCCTGGTCTCGGCCCTCGGGCTACCGCTCGGGGAGCACCTCCAAGGAACATCCCTGCTGGCCCAACCGCGCCCGGAACCTCGCGACAATCCCATCTACGCCGAGACCTTCTTCCCTCGACTCCACTTCGGGTGGAGCGACCTCGCAGCCCTCGTCGTCGGACGGTATCATTTCATCGACGCGCCGCTGCCGGAGCTCTATGACCTCCTCTCGGATCCGAACGAGGCGGAAAACCTGGTGGGCCGGGAACCGGCGCTGGAACAGGAGTTTCGAACGGCCTTGAGCGCTTACGACCGGGAACTGAAGGTGCCGGCTACGACCGACCCAGAGACCCGACGCCGGCTGCAGGCCTTGGGCTACGTCGGTGAGGCATCGACGGCCGACGGGGAGGATCTCCCGGACCCCAAGACAAAGGCGGGCGCCTTGGCGGAGATCCGAGACGCCTATCGCCTCTACGCCGATGGCGATTATGCGTCCGCAGCGAAGAGTTTCAAAAAAATCGTCACCGAGAACCCTGGTATCGAGGACGCCTGGGAGTACCTCGCACTCTCCCAGCTCGGGCTCGGCCGGATGGATGAGGCCGTCGTAACCTATGAGGCCGCCCTCGAACAGCTTCCGAGCTCGAGAAGACTCTCCTTGAGATTGGCACTGCTTCTTTTCAGGATGGGTCGTCTCGAGGAGGCGTTCGTTCAGGCCAACCTCGCCATTCCCTACGATGCGACGGCTGCACACGTGCTCCTCGGCCAGATCGCGTTCAGCCGAGGAGACCTGGCAGGCGCCGAGCTCGAAGCTCGCGAAGCAATGTCCAGATCTGACGGGCGCCCCGGTCCTTGGCTGGTTTTGGCCGATGTTTACGTTGCCCGCGGTGAGCCCGAGAAGGCGGTCGAACTGCTGTCGCAAGCGATGGCCGACGGCATCACGGATGAGTCGGTGCGTGCGAAGCTCGCCATGACCTATATCTGGATCGCCGAGTTCGACAAGGCCGAAGAGGTTCTCAGAGGATTCGAGGAGACCGATGATCTGGACACCTTGATGGCCTTCGGCAGGCTCGCGAACTCACGCCAGCAGTGGAGCGAGGCGCGGGGTTGGTTCGAGCGTGCCCTGGTCATTGACCCGAGCAACCCGAACATCAAGCTCAACCTGGGAATCGTGGTCTTGGCAGAGGGGAACGTGAGCGACGCTCGTCCCTTGCTCGAGGAGGCTGTTGCCGCGCTTCCCGGCTCGTTCGAGGGTTGGAATGCCCTGGGCATGATCTTCGCCCGCGAGGGAGATGCGGAGGGCGCCATCGCGGCCTGGGAACGCGCCCGCGAGATCAACCCCGGGGCCCATGACCTGCTTTTCAATCTCGGTCTCGCGTGCGCGCAAGCCGGTCACCTGTTGAAGGCGGTGGGCTATCTCGAGGACTTTGCGGCCGGTGCTGAAGGGCCGCAGAGGGATCGCGCGCTTGCCATGGCACAGCGGCTGCGATCACGTGCCTCGCAGAGCCGCTGAACGAGAGCAGCAGGTCTCCGGTTTTTGCAATAGGCTCGACTATTTCGAAGATGCTTGGAGTAGTTGATCGAGGACGACGCGCGCCTGCCGCGCCCGGGGGTGGTTGGGGCCGGCGTCGATCGTCGCCTGCAGGTGAGTCTTCGCCCGCTCGACGTCGGCCAGTGGCCCGGCGTAGAGCATCCCGAGCTCGAAGTGAGCGCCGGCGTGCGCCGGGGCACGAGTCAACACCTCCCGCTGGACCGCCGCGGCCTCATCATAGCGGGCGCTCTTGCGCAGGAGGATTCCGAGATTGAAGGGGGCCCGCAAATCCCTGGCATCGACCTCGATCGCCTGTCGGTAGGCGGCCTCCGCCTCGGCCGTGCGGCCCAGCTCTTCGAGCCCGATGGCGAGGTTGTTCCAGGCGGCTGCCGACGTTGGATCTCTCTCGATTGCGGCCCGGGAGAAATATTCGACCTCGCTCCACTGCCGGCGCTGAATCGACAGCGACGCCAGGTTCAACCATCCTCTCGTATACTCCGGGCGATCCCGGATCAATTCCCTCCACAGCACCTCGGCTTCGTCCATTTGGCCGAGACGCATCAACGCCATCGCCCTGGCGTTGCGGGTGCCGACAGAGTAGGTCGGCGCAGTGGCCGCGAGCTCGAATTGCTGCCGCGCCTCCTGCCTGCTGCCGCGCGCCGCGAGCACTTCGCCAAGGGCAACATGAAGGTCCGCCCGCGCGGCAGGGCTCGAGCGAATTGCCTCTCGCAGCGCCGTCTCGGCCGCCGGATCGGCCGACTCTGCGAGGAGCAGGGCGAGTCGGGCCGGGATATCGGAGTTGGCGGCGCCATGCGTGATGGCCTCACGGTAAACACCGACCGCATCCGATTCTCGACCGGCGCGTTTGAGCACCGTGCCGAGAAGCAGCCAGGCATCGGCAATGTACGGATTTCGGGTCAGCACGGTCCGGACGCGCTCTTCGGCGGCGCGGTAGTCTCCTGACGCGAGATCGACAAATTCGGCGTAGCGCAGCACCACCCAATTGTTATTGGGGCTGTCCTGGAGCAGGGGCTCGAGCTCCGCGGCCGCCTCGTCGGCCCTGCCCAGTGCGGCCAGGTACCGGCTGCGGTCCAGGCGTGCCTCCAGGAAGCGGTCATCCAGCTCGAGGGATTGATCGATCAGATCGAGAGCGCGTTGAAATTGGCCGCGGTGGTACTCGACATCCGCCTCGACCATGAGTGCGTGGGCGCTCCATGGCGCCACGGCGCTCGCCTTCGCTGCCGCCTCCGCCGCCTCGTCGAGACGTCCCAGCCGGACGAGCCCACGGCTCAGATCCCTCAACGCGGCGAGGTTTTGGGGATCCTTGGCGAGGGCGCCCTGTACCCGGCGTACAGCTTCCTGGGGTCGACCGGTCGCCAACAGCTCGCCGACCGCTTGCAGCTCCTCATGGACCGCCATCAGCTCGACCGGGTTCCCGCGACCCTCTCCCTCGGGTCGTCCCGGATCTCCAGCGAGATATCCCAGGGCACGAAGCTGCTCCGCAGTCTCGGAGTCGACGGCGACCGTGCTGCCGGGGTCGCCATCGTCCGCCGCCCACCCCTCGATGGCTGCCGCCAGACGACGGGCGTCTGACGTGCGATCGGCTGCCAGGTTCTGGCTTTCGGCGGGATCGCGCTGGAGGTCGTAGAGCTCCTCCACCGGCGCGTCGATGTATTTCAGGGCGCCTTGGTGAACGGTCCGGAGACGCGCCCAGCCGTAGGAGAAAAACGGCACCTCCGATTCGGCGAACAGGAGCCGTTCCGCAGTCCAGTCGTCAGTCTTGAGAAGCGGCAGCAGGCTGGTACCCTCCAGCTCCTCGATGCCCGATTCCGTTTTGAGGCCGATCATGTCCGTTATCGTCGGCACAAGGTCTACCTGGCTGACCTGTGCCTTGATGCGCACACCGGTTGGTCCGTTCGGGAGCTGCAGGATCCAGGGGACGCGGATGGTCGAGTCGTAGACCAGCAGGCCGTGAGCCTGCTCCCCGTGCTCGCCCAGACCTTCACCATGATCGCCGACTGCAACGACGACCACCTCGTCATCGGCCACCCGCGGGTGTTGCAGAAGGCGGCCGACGTGAGAGTCCATGTATGCGATTTCACCGTCGTACGGTCGATCGGGGAATCTCTCCGCCCATGGTGAGGGCGGAGTATAGGGGAGGTGCGGATCGTAGAAATGGACCCACAAGAAATAGGGCTCGCCGGTGTCGATGGCGTCGAGCCAGGCGAGCGCCAGGTCGGCGGTCGCCTCCGCCGGGCGCTCGGTCGTCATCCGCGTTTCGCGACTCGCGGAGGCGGACCTCAGATTGTCGTCATAAACCTCGAATCCCTGGTTGAGACCGTAGCGCCGCTCCAACACGATGGCGGACACGAAGGCGGCCGTCCGGTAGCCGGCTCCGGAGAGCCCCTCGGCCAGGG
>DAOWFV010000220.1 GCA_030637805.1 Acidobacteriota bacterium
TCGAAGGGAACAAGGACCACCCTGCCATGCTCGTCGAGGACCGAGTCGCCTGGCCATGGCTCGTCATCGGCAACGAGAAAAGACCGAAATCCGAAGGGAACCTCGGCCCCGTCGGGTGCAAGCCAGTCGGGCGCAACGAGGTCCCAGCGCTCTTCGTCCTCCGGCACGGCGCGAAAGACGAGCTCTTCCATCGGCCTCTGTCCCAGGTCCTTTTTCTGCGCAACCAGTTCCTCGGCCTCCCCGACCAGCTCCTCGAGCATCTGTTCGGTGAACTCCCGCACCATCTCACGGTTTTCGGCGCCCTCGATCTCGGCCGCAAGCAACAGCTGGTAAGTCTCACCATCGAGCTCGTCGCCGGCGAGGAAGTCCAGTGCCAGCTCGGTTCCGTCCGCCTCCGCCACCACATCGAAAGAGGCGCCGTGGACCAGGTCACGCACCACCAGCGCGAGGATCAGTTCATCCACCGTACCCGCCTGAAACCCTACCTCCCACCCCGCTTCCCAGCTACCCATGATCACCTCCCGACCCATTGGCTCCGTTCTCCGAACCCGCTCCATTCATCTGGCGAACCGCGGCCCAGAAGAGCTGCCGGCGGACCAGCGCCTGATCCCTTCCGAGGGCCGAAAGGACCCTGCGCACCGTGTCCCTCCTGGTGCTCGACCCCACCCCACATGGGCTTGCCGGGTCCGGAATCCCGGCGAGCCTGATCAGCCGTCCGAGCTCGCGTCGCTGCAGCTCATAAAGCGGCCGCACGAGGTGCACCGCGCCCCCGAAGTAGGAGCGGACCGGCGGCATTGTCTCGGCAGTCCCGGTGTACATCAGGCTCATCAGCCACGTCTCCACGACATCGTCCGCATGGTGGCCGAGCGCGATGTGGCTCGCACCCCGTATCTCCGCTTCCTCCAGGAGAGTCCGGCGCCGCGCGCGGGCGCAGGCGAAGCAGCCCAGCGGCACCTCTTCCGAGGCCTCCAGGCGAGGGCTCACCTCCTCCACCTCCAGGCCGCGCGAATCGAACCACCGATGGATACGAGCGGGCAGCCCCTCGGTCACACCCCCTGCGTCCAGCCGAACGTGGAGGACGATGAGATCCAACGGCTCACGGATGCTGCGGTTGTACTCCCCCACAAGGTAGGCCATGGCGAGACTGTCGAGACCTCCGGAGACGGCGAGGGCCAGGCGCGCGCCCTCCGGGAGCACCGGCCACCTCCGTGCCGTCCGCCGCAGCTTGCCCAACAGCCGGCCCGCACAGCGATCGAGCCGGCTCGTGTCGCAAGGGGTCTCAGTCGTCGTCTGCATCTTTCTTCGTGCCGAAGATCGCCGCAACTCCCACCCCGAGCAGATAAAGCAGAATCATCGGCACCGCGAACACCGTCTGGGTCGCAACGTCCGGGGTTGGAGTGATGATCGCCGCGGTCACGAAGATGAGCAACACCGCCCAGCGGAACCAGCGCAGCAGCTGGCGAGCGCTCACCAGACCGATGCGGGCGAAGAAGAAGATCAGCATCGGCATCTCGAAGACCAACCCGAGCCCGAGCAGAATCTTCGACATCATCGCGAAATAAGTGCCGATCGTGACGACCTGCTTGAAGTCCTCCCCGACCCCGAGGAGGAAACGAACCACCATCGGGAAGGCCACCAGGTAGCCGAAGTACCCGCCGGCCACGAAAAACAGGGTAGTGAAAATAACGAAGGGGACTGCCAGCCGACGCTCGCGACGGTAGAGCCCGGGTCTGAGAAAGAGCCAGAGCTGGAGAAGAAGAAACGGTGAGGCCACGAAGACAGCGGTCAGCAAGGCCACCTTGACGTACAACATGAAAGGCCCGGAGAGCTCGATAAAGGCAAGCTGCTCCCCCTCCGGGAGGACATCGAGGATCGGTCGTTCGAGCCAGTGGAAGATATTCGGCGCGAAGTACCAGCTGCCGAGGAACGCGACGAAGAGGGCAATGACACTGTTAAGGAGCCGCCGGCGCAGCTCGTCCAGATGATCGAGCAGGGTCATGCGCGGGAGGCCCTCTTCGCTCCCCTCCTCACCTCGCCCGGCCAGGTCCGGTTCGGCCGAGCTCACGACCCGCCCGACTCCTTCTCTTCAGGCGCGGCGGTGCGTGCCGGGGGAGAATCGACCGGCGCATTGATCGTGTCCTTGATCTCCTTGAGGTCCTTCTCAACCTCTCGGATCTCATCCGCCGCCACCTCATCCTCGATGGTCCGCTTGAACTCGTTCGAGGCCCGGCGGAACTCGCCCAGTGCGCGACCAATCGAGCGACCGATGTCGGGCATCTTTCGCGGGCCGAAGAGAAGCAGGGCCACAACGAAGATGAGGATCAACTCGGGCATTCCCAGGGTACCGAACACAAAGCCTCCTGTGCGCCAGTATACCGAGGTGAATTAGGAATGAGGAATTCGGAATTAGGAATTGTCGGCGGGAGGGAGCAATCAGGTAGGTGGAAGCGAGTTACTGGCGCCCTGCGGGCGCCGTGACCCCCCACCGTGAGCGGGTGGCCGCTCGCCGGCGATCCCCGGCTGCGGCCACACCCGCTCCCGTCGGCGGGTTGCCCGCGCCTGGGCGTGCCTACCAGACGAGAAGGAGATTTCGAATTTCAAATTTCAAATTTATGGGCGCGAGGAAGCGATTAGGTGACTAGTGCCTGGATTGCCCGCGCCCGGGCGCCCTCAACTCAAAACTCAAAACTCAAAACTAAAAACTCCCCCATCAAGTAATGAGTGGGCAAGCGCGCTCATGCTCGGAGTAATCGGAGCTCCGCTCGGGTTACACTGAGGTGTGCCCTCGATTCCCATGTGACCGCGGGCCGGAAAGAGAGAGCGGATCCTCGATGATTGAAAGAATGCGCCGCCTGAATCCTCTTCTGATCGCCATCATCGTCCTCCTCTGCGGGGCGACCGCGGGCGCCCTCTTCGGAGAGCGCTCGATCCCCGACGAGGAAACGGCGCTGATGCTGCGCGCCTCACGCGTGGTCAACATCCTTGTCGAGTGGCTGCCCGAGGAGCGGGATCCCGCCGACATCGTTTATGGCGGCATCGCTGGGATGCTCGAGGTCCTCGACCCGCACTCGAACTACCTCGAGCCGCGGTCCTTCCAGAGAATGCGCTCACGCCAAGAGGGCTCCTTTTTCGGCGTCGGCATCATCATCTCGCGCCGCAACGCCAAAATCACCGTCATTGCGCCGATGGCCGGCACTCCTGCGGCGGCTAAAGGCCTGCGAACCGGAGATGTGATCTCGGCGGTCGAGGATCAGCTCACCGAAGATATGAGCCTCGACGACGTAGTCGAGCTGGTGCGCGGCCCCGAAGGAACGACCGTGCAATTGACCATCGACCGACCCGGGCTCAAGGAATCTTTCGATGTCGACATCACCCGTACCCGTATCCCGCAGAACACGGTTCGTTACGCCTTCATAACCCGCCCCGAGGTGGGCTACATTCGGCTATCCGAGTTCTCCAGCAGCAGTGTTCGCGAGGTGCACGAGGCCATCGATCTCCTCAAGGCACAGGGGATGAAGAGCCTGATCTTCGACGTCCGAACAAACCCAGGTGGATCGCTCGATGCCGCGATAGGAGTCTCTGATGCATTCCTCCGTGAGGATGACCTCATCGTCACTACCCGAGGCCGTACGCCGGAGAGCCACACCACCCTCTCCGCGCCGGGCCGCTCCGAGTCCTTCGAGGGACCGCTCGTAATCCTCGTCAACGAGGGCTCCGCCTCGGCTTCGGAAATCGTCGCCGGCGCAGTTCAGGACCACGACCGCGGGCTGGTCGTGGGCGAAGTTACCTGGGGCAAGGGGCTCGTCCAGACGGTTTACACCGTTCGTGACACCGGCCTCGCTCTGACCACCGCGCGCTATTACACCCCTTCGGGCCGGTCCATCCAACGCGACTACGAGAGCTTTATCGACTACATCACCCATCGCAACGGCACCACCGACGACGACGGCTCGGCCCCGATCTACGCGACCGACGCCGGCCGTACTGTTCTCGGTGGCGGCGGCATCACCCCGGACGTAAGCGTTGCCGGACGCCGCCTCTCCGAGAACCTTGCCCGCCTTTACGGCAACTCGGCGTTCTTTCGCTTTGGGGTCGAGCTGCTCCAAGATCTGCCCGAGGAGGAGAAGGCACAGGTGGCTCGCGATTTCACGGTCGACGAGCAGGTGCTCGATCGTTTCTGGGACTGGGTCCGGGCGGAAGAGGTCCTCCAGCCGTCCGCCGTCGAGCTCCTTCGGGAATCACCACAGGACGTCGCGGACGTCGAGCTGGGAATCCGCATTGAAGTGCTCAACGCCGGCCTCGGTCTCGAGGCAGGCTTCCGAGCGGCGCTGGACATGGACGAACAGTTCATCGTCACCCTCGAACACCTTGACGATGCGGAGGACTTCTGGCTCACCTGGAAGGCGGCGAACGGCGATAGCTGAAGAATTAGGAATTCAGAATTCGGAATTCGGAATTATCGGCGCGGGGAGGCAATAGGAATTATTGGGGCGCCATGCCCACGCCTGGGCGCGTCGACCGAAGGTGCCTGGCACCCGATTCGCGGAAAATCGCAGCTATTCTCGACGGCGCCTCTGCGAATCGGCGTGGGTGGCATCCTCGGGGAGTGTAACGGAATACAATCGCGTCGAAGTCAGAAACGCGTGACCAGAGCCCCTGTTGAAATTCCGAATTCCGAATTCCGAACTCACTCCGTGTTGTCTTCCCAAATCAGGGTGACCGGCCCGTCGTTGACCAGCTCGACCTCCATCAGCGCACCAAAGGCCCCCGTTTCAACCTGTACACCCTTTGAACACAGCAGCTCGATGAAACGCCGGAAGAGAGGATCCGCGGCATCTCCGTCCATGGCACGGTCGAAGCTCGGTCTGCGGCCCTTGCGGATCGAGCCCGCGAGAGTGAACTGCGACACCGCAAGAACCGCCCCCCCGACCTCATCGAGCCCTCGGTTCATCCTGCCCTCATCGTCCTCGAAGACCCGCAGCGTGGCCAGCCTTTGGGCCGCGCGCTCGAGCTCCGCTTCTCCGTCGCCCCGCTCGAGACCGACGAGCACCA
>DAOWFV010000121.1 GCA_030637805.1 Acidobacteriota bacterium
CGACCTTTGATGGTTTCGTGAATTACGCTGAGAGGCACCGCGACGTGATCACTCGCTTTGCTCGTTTCCCGCACCGCAACCAGATCCTCGGCCGCGACTCGACTCCGGAGGAGAAGGCACTTCTCGAGCAAGCCCGTTCGTCGTTCTGAAATCCGAAATCCGACACCTTTCCCGCGCTCGGACGGCGCGCCCAAACGCGGGCAACACGCCCCGACTCATTCGACCGCTTCACCGCGCCGGTCATTCAAAATTGAGAATTGAAAATTGAGAATTTTTCCCTCGCCTACCCGCGTCGACAATTCCTAATTCCAAATTCCTCTCTATACTGTTCCGATGGCGGAGGCGAAGGCCGACTCGGAGAAATGCACCCTTTGCGGCGGCACCGGTTGGACGCTGGTCGAGGAGGACGGCGTCGAGCTGGTGCGGCGCTGTGAGTGCGCCGAGGAGGGAGTGCGTCGACGACTGCTGGAGCAGGCGCGAATTCCCGCCCGCTACCGCCACTGCACGCTTGAGAGCTTTGAGATCTGGAACCCCAACGACCCGACCCTCGCCAAGGCTCGGCGATCGGTGCAGGAGTTTGTCGATCTCTACCCCTCGGGGGAGAAGGGTCTGCTGTTGATGGGCTCGGTGGGAACGGGCAAGACCCACCTTGCGGTGGCTGCCCTGCAGCAGATCATGCGTGAGAAGCGGCCGCCGTTACGCGGCCGATTCGCCGACTTCACGGCGCTCGTATTGGAGATCCAGATGACCTTCGACGGTCCGGGCTCCAGCCGCGAGATCCTGCAACCGCTCATCGACACGGAGCTACTGGTCCTCGACGAGCTGGGCGCCGGAAAGTCAACTCCCTGGGTGATGGACCTCCTTTACTATCTCGTCAACACCCGCTACCTCGAGGGCCGGGTCACGATCTTCACCACGAACTTCTCGGACTTCCCCAAGCGCACCGGCGAGGAAAGCCTGACCGACCGGGTTTCCCACCGCATCCGCTCGCGGTTGTACGAGATGTGCCGCCGGCTGGAGCTGCGCGGGCTCGACTACCGCGCGGAGCGTCTCGCCTCCCGTGAGGGGGGCCTGCACCGGTGAGGAACCGGAGTTTTCTCGTCCTCCTCCTCGCTTCAGCGGCCTGCACCACGGCGCCGTCCCCGCGGCCCGGCGTCTCCCCACCGCCGACGCCGACCGCGACCAGGGTCGTAGAGACGCCGACCCCCGTGGCCACCCCGGTGGCGACCCCTGTTCCGACCGTGCCTCCCCCGGGGGTGATGCCGGCCCGTGACGTCGACCCACCCCTGGTGCGGGTGCTCTTGAATAGATCCTCGTCGGCTGTGGATCTGCCACAGCCCGGGCGGGCCTACCGCTTGCAGGCCGCCGAAGGGGCATTCTGGCTGTGGGGACCGCTGAGCCTGCAGGTCGCATCCTCCGGCTCCCCGTGGTGGCAGGTCGGGGCGTGGGCCGAGCCGGCGACCGCCCAATCGGTGGCCGGCACTCTACGACGAGAGTTAGGGGCCGCGGTGGAGATCCGGCAGGAACCCACTGGCACCGGCCTTATTCGAGTGCAGGTCCGTTGGAGGAGCGGCGAGCCGAAGGAACCGGCCGCCCGGCTCGCAGCGCTGGGTCTTGACGGCGCCTTCCCGGTGGCGGCGTCAGGTCAGCTGCGGATCGAGGGGGCCGAACGGCAGATCGTGGAGACCAGCGGCGAGGTGGTAATCGAACCGGCGGGGGACTGGCCGGTGGCGGTGGGAACGCGTCGCTACCGGGGTCGTTTGCGGGTCCGAGTGGTGGGTGGCGAGACCCTGGTGATCAACGAACTCAACCTCGAAAGCTATCTGCGAGGGGTGGTGCCGGTGGAGATGGGTCCGTCGCAGTTCCCGCAGCTCGACGCGCTCAAGGCGCAGGCGGTGGCCGCGCGCACCTACGCGGTGGCTCATCTGGGAGACCACGAGGACGAGGGCTGGGATCTCTGTGCAACGCCGGCCTGTCAGGTCTACCACGGCGCCGGCGCCGAGCATCGGCTCTCCGACCGCGCAGTGGAGGAGACCGCGAGCCTGGTGGCGGTGTACGAAGGAGAGCCCATCGACGCCATGTACACCTCGACCTGTGGCGGCCATACCGAGAACTCCTCGGAGCTGTTTTCGGGCAGAGCGCAGCCTTATCTGCACGGTGTGGCATGCGCCTGGGAACGTCCCCTGTCACTGGTGGGAACCGGGCCGGAGCTTTCGTGGACGGAGTCAGCTTCATTCCAGGCGTCGGTGGCGCTGGCAGTCCTCGGGCTGGAGCCGCAGGCAAGTCCCGGGGAGATCCTTCGCGCGGTACAGGAGCGAACTCGGAACACCCGTTCTCTCCCGGCGCCGGTGGATGCGGAGACCTTCGCATCCTCGCTGCTGAACGCGGCGGGAGTCGATGCCGGACCCGGGATCACTCCGGCCGGTACCGGTCTCGAGAGGCTCCTTTTCCTGACCGATTTGTACCGAGCGCCCCTCGACCCACCCACCTCCGGCCTCGAGGGCGCCTGGCCGGCGGCCGCGGCGCTGGCCGCGCTTGAGCTGCGAGGTGACGTCGTTCGCGACCGGGGTGAGGCGGTTCCGCGTCCGGGAGGGGTGGGCATTTTCCCTCGCCGTGCCGAGCACGGCGAGGACCTGCCGTCTCCGGTGCCCCTGTGGGAGCGGTGGCGGGGCGGCTACCGCCGGCTCGCGTCGACCGAGGTGCTCCCCGGCACCGAGCTCGAGCGGGTGCGGGCGGCAGACGAGGTTGTGGCGTTGGTGGTACGGCGCTCCGGCGGCGGTGGAGAGGCAGATCGGCGCTCGGCCTGGCGTGAGTGGGTGCGCGAACGCTCGTGGGGGGAGCTCGAGCGAGGGCTCGGAATGCCCGAACTCGAAAAACTCCAGGTGACCCGGCGGTCGCCTTCTGGACGGGTGGTCGGCCTCGAGGCGGTGGGTCGCTCCGGAAGCCGAAAGCAGTGGACCGGGTTTGATGTGCGGCGGGCCCTCGACCTGCCGGAGACCCTCTTCAGCATGCACGTACGAACCCGAGCGGACGGAGAACGGGTGGTGCACTTTCTGGGCCGCGGCTGGGGCCATGGCGTCGGCCTGTGCCAGAACGGGGCCTACGGTCTGGCGCGATCGGGGCGCACCTTCGATCAAATCCTCGAGCACTACTACACCGGGATTCAAATCATAAAGTGGCAGCCCTCGAGCGGCCACTTACAATCGACCCTGCGATGAAGAAAGGGGCTTGCTGTGGACTTCCAGCTGACTCAGGACCAGGAGGCCATCCGCGACATGGTGCGGGACTTCGCGCGCAACGAGATCGCCCCGCGTGCACTCGAGTGGGACGAGGCCCAGCACTTCCCGCGCGAGCTCTTTGAGAAGCTCGGCGAGCTCGGATTGCTTGGGGTGGTGATCGCCGAAGAGTACGGGGGCGCGGGACTCGGCTACGTCGAGTACGTTTCTATCCTGGAGGAGATCGGCGCTGCCGACGGTGGCATCTGTCTCTCGGTGGCTGCGCACAACTCGTTGTGTACCAATCACCTCTACCTCTTCGGCTCGGAGGAGCTCAAACGGGATTTCCTGCCCAGGCTGGCGAGCGGCGAGTGGATCGGGGCCTGGGGACTGACCGAGCCCGAGGCCGGTTCGGACGCCGGCGGCACCCGAACAACCGCTGTGCGCGATGGTGACGAATGGGTGCTCAACGGCACCAAGACCTTTATCACCCACGCCACCGCGGGCGATGCGGCGGTGCTGGTGGCGCGGACCTCGAAAGAACAGGGACACCACGGCATCTCGGCCTTCTTTGTTCCCTTCGATCGGCCCGGCGTCGAACCGGGCAAGAAGGAGAACAAGCTTGGCATGCGCAGCTCCGATACCTCGTCGTTGGTGCTCGAAGATTGCCGGATACCGGCTGGGTATCTCCTCGGTGAGGAGGGCGACGGTTTCATCCAGGCCATGAAGGTGCTGGACGGCGGGCGCATATCCATTGCGGCCCTGTCGGTAGGTATCGCCCGCGGCGCTCTCGACGCGGCCCTCGAGTACGCCAATACCCGCGAGCAGTTTGGGCGTACCCTGGCGTCGTTCCAGCTCACGCGCGCCAAGCTCGCCGACATGGCCACCAGCGTCGATGCCGCGCGGCTGCTCACCCAGCGCTCAGCGGCGATGAAGGATGCCGGACTCAAGACCACCCGGGAGTCGGCGATGGCGAAGGTCTATGCTTCGGAGGTGGCGGTGGCGGTGGCCGAGGAGGCGATACAGATCCACGGTGGCTATGGCTACACCAAGGACTATCCCGTCGAGCGCGCCTGGCGCGACGCCAAGCTGTGCACCATCGGTGAGGGAACCTCCGAGATCCAACGCATGGTGATCGCACGCGAGCTGCTGAAGGCGCTCGAGAGCCATTCATGAGCGAGCTCGATCACATCGGCATCGCGGTCGAGTCCATCGCCGAGCGGGCCGGGCTGTACGAAGCCCTGGGCCTCCAGGTGGAAGGCGTCGAGGAGGTTCCTAAACAGGGGGTGCGAGTGGCCTTTCTGCCGATCGGTGACACCCGTCTCGAGCTGCTCGAACCTACGGGGCCGGAGTCGCCCGTTGCTCGTCACCTGGCACGGCGCGGACCCGGTCTGCACCACATCTGTTTGCGGGTTCCCGACATCCGTGCGGCCATGGCGCGACTGGTGGAGGAGGGCTGCCAGCTGCTCTCCGAGGAGCCGCAGCTCGGAGCCGACGGCTGCCTCGTGTGTTTCGTTCACCCGAAATCCACCGGCGGCGTCCTGCTGGAACTCTCGCAGTCCGGTGATTGATGGAGATGTCGATGCAGACCGTAGGCACGGGCGCCCTGGTCGTCGTCCACTGCTCGAATCCGAAGGAGAAGCTCTGGGGCGTGCTCACCGGGCTGGATATCGTGGGCGTGAAGCTCCGGGGCCTCGACCTCTCCTCAGTGGAAGATTGGCTGCGCCAGGAGAGATCCGGCGCCGATCTCTTGATCCGCCCCACCACCCTCTTTCTGCCGATGCACAGAGTGCTGCGCATCGATCTTGATGAGAGCGGGGGAGCGGTGGAGAGCTACGGAGACCGCTACGCCGCTGCCTGCGGGAAGGACGTGTGCGACGCACTGATCGGAAAGCCACCGGGAAGCGACGAGTGAGGGCGGGAAGGGCCGTTCTAGCCCGCATATCTCACCGGGTTTCGTCGCGAGGGCGGAGAGGTGCCGTGCGCAGTGGGGTTTTCGACCCGAGGGGCGCGGAGGCGTACTTTACGGTACGTCGAGCACCCCGAGGCGAGAAAACACCGCTGGGTGCAGTGCATCGCCGGCCGCAGAAGAAAGCTGGTGAGATATGCGTGCTGTGTGCGTCGCTTGCCGCGGTTCTTGCAGTGGGCGCCGTCGCAGTGGCCCAGTACCAGGGGCAGGTGGACGTCAACGCGGTGGTGGCGCCGGTGACGGTGCGCAAGGCATCCGGAAGGGTGGTTACCGGCGTGCCGCGGAGGAGCTTCCACCTCTATGTGGACGGCATGGAGGTGCCCATCCGTGACCTCGACCTGGAATCGGACCTCCCCATCAGCCTGGGGTTCATCCTCGACACCTCGGGGTCGATGGCGGGGCGCAAGATGACGGGAAGCCAGCAGCTGATCAACGCATTCCTCCAGCACCGGCGCGACGACGATCAGCTGGCGCTGTGGACCTTCGGTGACGAGCGGGTGATGGAAAGATTTCCCTTCGGAATGGGCTGGTACCTTTTGCCTCGGGTATTGGAGACCGTCAAACCGTGGAGCACCACGGCGCTTTATGACATGGTGCAAAGGGTGCCCGATGTGATGGAGAAGGCCAGCCATCATCGGCGCGCGGCAATCCTCCTCACCGACGGCGTGGACAACGCCTCACACATCAGCGCCGACGAGGCGACGGCGCTGGCGAAGCATCTGCAGACCCCCATTTACGTTCTCGGTGTGGAACCGCCCCCCCCTGCAAGGGATGTCTCCGGATCGTCGTACGAGGAGATTCTGACCCTGATCGCCGACGCCTCTGGAGGCCATTACCGGCGCATTCCGCGCGCCGAGGAGATGCCGGGGGTTGTGGACGAGCTTCTCAACGAGCTGTCCTCGCGCTACATTCTCACGTTTGCGACATCCGGCGTCGGCCAGCAAAAGTGGCGAAGGCTGGAGGTCGAGGTCGACCGCTTTGACGCCACCACCAGATCGGGGTATATGGGCACGCTTCCGTGAATTTTCAATTTTCAATTTTCAATTGCACTCACCCACCCGCTTCAGTCTTCGTGGTGGAGGGCAAGAAAGAATTCGAAATTCAAAATTCAGAATTGAGAATTAAGAATTTGGCTGGACCGTGACGATCAATTTGACAGCTCGTGCATCGCTCTTCATAGTGGTCAGACCCGGAAACAAGGGAAAAGGGAGGTCCCCCATGAAGTCTGTTCTTCAAGTTGCCCTGTTTGCGTTCGCACTCGCCATGGTCGCTCCGTTTGCAGGCGCGGGCGATTTCGAGAGCGACACCGACGGCCCCTGGGTCATTGTCGACACGGTCGACCTTGTCTCCTATGGGGATGCCACCTACCTCGATTACCTGGGCAAGGGCTACGTCCCGTTGCTCGAAAAAGTGAAGTCCGAGGGTCTTATTCTCGACTACGGCGTGATGATGAAGGTCACAGGAGCCGCCGGTGACGGTGATGTGGTGATCTGGTGGTCGCTGAAGTCGATGGCCGACTATGAAAAGGTCGGCGAGAGGATGGGCGAGATCGCGGGCGAGATGCACACTGGCGACGAGTGGCAGGTGATCTGGAAGAAGCTCGAGGAAGTGCGCACCCTCCGCGGCACCGAGTTCTACCGCGCTGTGGAGTGGTCACCGGTGGAGGACAGCGAGTAGCCTGAGAAGGGCTCTTCAGACTTCAGCGAGGTCCTGCTGTCGTCGCTCTGCCCGTGAGGATGCCAGGCACGCCGATGTGACGATGGGGACATCGTCACATCGGGAGCCAGGTGCCTCCGAATGAGAGCGCGTTCCAAATCCCCGGATTTGCGCTACTGGTAGGTGATGCGGTCTTCTCCCGCCGCGGTTGCCAGCAACTAAAAACTCAAAACTAAAAACTCAAAACTCCAGACCTCTTAACTCAAAACCTGGTACTGGGCTTCGTATTGCTGCCGGTAGAGCCCTTCCCGTGCCAGGAGGGATTCGTGGGTCCCCCGTTCGACCACCCGTCCCTGGTCGAGGACCAGGATCTCGTCCATGTCTTCCATGCCCACCAGGCGGTGGGTGATGAGAATCGTGGTTCGCCCCTCCATCAGCTCGTGCAATGTGCGCAACAATCGCCTCTCGGTGATGGCATCGAGGCCGGCAGTGGGCTCGTCGAGAACCAGGATCGGCGGGTCGCGGAGCAGGAGGCGGGCGATGGCGAGCCGGCGCCGCTGGCCGCCGGAGAGCTGCAGGCCCTGCTCACCGATCCAGGTGTCCCATCCTTCCGGCAGACCGCGAATGGTGGTCAAGAGCTCGGCTTTCCGGGCGGCCGCATCGAGCTCCCCCTGGTTGGCTTCCGGGTGGGCGAGAAGGAGGTTTTCGCGCACGGTGCCGGTGAAGAGATCGGTGCGTTGCGAGAGCACGCCGATGATCCTCCGGAGATCCTCGAGCCGGTAGTCGGGAAGACTGTGCTCTGCAAGCCGGATGGTGCCGGCCGAGGGGTCCCAGAAACGCAGCAGGAGGTAGGCGAGGGTTGACTTGCCGGCGCCGCTGGGGCCGACTACGGCGAGCCGGCGGCCAGCAGGCAGCTCGAGGTTGAGGCCGGAGAGGGCCGGTGCTGACACTTTCGGATAGATGAAATCGACCCCATTCACTTCGAGACCCGGTGCCGCAAGGAGCGAGACCGGTTCCTCGGGGTCGCGAACCGCCGGCCGGGCATCGAGGATAGTGAAGACTCGGCGGGCGGCAGCCACCTGTTCCTCGAGGTATTGGGCGGCAGCCGGCAGCGGCTGCACGGCTTCGAAGGCGGCCATGCCGACGAGGCAGATGACGGCCAGGCTCACACCGTCGATGGCGCCCTCACGGACCATCGGGATGGCCAGCACCAGCAGGCCCCA
>DAOWFV010000234.1 GCA_030637805.1 Acidobacteriota bacterium
GATAATTAAGAATTAAGATTTGAGAATTGAGAATTGGCGGAGTTCCTACTCGGCGATCACGTTCTCTATCTCCGGCGCGTAGAGCTTGATGCGCTCGGTAACAAAATCCGCGAGGGTTGAACCGGCCATCGGACATCCCCGGCAGGCCCCCATGAGATGGACGCGAACAGCTGTGCCCTCGATCGCCACGAGCTCCACGTCGCCGCCATCGGCCTGCAGCGCCGGCCTCACCTCTTCGATGGCAAAGCTCACGCGATCCTGCAGACTGCCGGTGGGCCAGGTCGATGAGGTCACACATCCCTCCCGTTCGCTCACCTCAACTGCGGGGGGTGGCGTATCATTCCCTTGAGAGGTTTGCCTTGACCGTGCATCAATTTTCATCCTGCCGCGAACCTTTGTGGTGCAGTCTCCGTTTGTGGGGTTGAGAATGGACATGGCTGAACTCGAAATCACGGTCGAACGCTGTCGGGAGGGCGACGAGGATGCATGGAGCGCGTTGGTAAGCACCACGATGCGCCCCATCTACCGTCTGTGTGCGAGTTACGCCCCGTCGGCTGCGGAGGCCGAGGAGCTCACCCAGGAGGTCTACTTCAAGCTGTGGGAGAACCTCCATCGCTACCGCCCGGGCTCCAACTTCATGGCCTGGGCGTGGCGAGTGGCCAAGAACCTGATCATCGACTCCTACCGGCGCAGCCGCCGCGAGCGCGAGGCGGCATGGCTTGATCCCGAGATCATCGACCACCTCCCCGCCGCCGACGATCCCCATGAGCAGACTGAACGCAGGCAACGCCTGCGCCTCATTGCCACCAGCCTGCACCAGATCTCCGAGGAGCTGGCAACGCTGGTTCTGATGCGGGACTTCGCGGGCCTGAGCTACCAGGAGATGGCGGAAGCCACTGAGCTTCCCCTGGGAACGGTCAAGTCCCGTCTCAACCGGGCGCGGCTCGAGCTCGCTTCCTCTGTCCGCCGCCGCGTCCAGATCCACGCGGTGCCGCCCGGGGGCCACATGGCAGAGGGAAGCGCCTGATGATCGAGTGCACTGACGCCCGCGAGCTCCTCAGCCTCTATCTCGACGGCGAGCTGGAGGAACCGATGGCGCTTTCGGTGCGCGAGCACCTGGCGGAGTGCACGGAGTGCGCCGGGCTGCTCGAGGCGATCGAGCAGGTCACCGAAGCCGGCGCCTGGTTGGAGAACGTCGACCCGCCGGAACACCTGGCCGGCGACCTTTCGGCCTCGCCCTGCCGGCGCTGGCTCGGCCTGCTCTTCCAGGCGGTGGATCGCGAGATCTCGCAGCACAACCTCGAGCGTCTGCTCACCCACATGGAGTCCTGCCCGTCGTGCCGCGGTGCCTGGCAAGATCTCACCCTGATCCACCAGGTGAACGAGGCGATGGAGCCGCCGCCCTACCTTCTGAAACGCTGCATCGCGACCCGCGAGGGCCGGAAGCTTTCACGTCCGATCATGAACCGCCGCATGGCGACCGCCGCCGCCTACCTCCTCGCCGTGCTCACGTCCCTGATCATTGGCAACCCCGTGACTCTTGCCCGCAACCCGGCGGTCGAAAGGGTGACCGAGGCGGTGGCCGCCGAGGTCGTCGAGGTCGCTGACCAGGGTCGCGGCGAGGCGCGCATGATGCTGTGGCGAGTGTGGAAGTGGGGCGAGAGTAAGGCCGAGGCCGTACGTGGGTTGCTGACGAAAGACACTGAAGAAGAAGATCCCCAACCGGGGCAAGAGCAAGGAGAGACCTCATGAACGACACACCCGAGTACGACGACATCGAGCAAACAGAGAGGCCAACGCCGCCGCTACCACCCGCCCCGGGTGAGGCGCCTCCGCCGCAACCTCCCCGCGCCGCCGCGCCGGCACAGGCTTACGAGCTCGTTCCGGCACCGCCGAAGTCGCCGGGTCTGGCCGCGTTTCTGTCCGCGATCATCCCCGGTCTGGGACACCTCTACACCTGGTCCTACGAGCGCGCCTTCATGATCTGGGCGACCATCGCCCTCTCGGTCTTCATGATCGTCTTCGGATGGTGGCCGTTCTCGTTCCTCATCGCATTCACTTACTTCTTCGGCATTTTCGACGCGTTCCGCGAGGCCCAGTTCTACAATCTGCAAGATGAGCAGGAGCTCCCGAAGCCCCGGTCGGCCGGTCAGGGCCGGCTGATGTTCGGAGTCTTCCTCGCCGTCATCGCCGCTGTCGTCCTCGTGGACAAGCTCGACCTCTTCGACCTCTACTGGCTCTACGACTGGTGGCCGGTCCCCGTCTTCCTGGTCGGCATCTACTTCATCGTCGCCGCGATCAGAGACAAGAGCAGCGAACGCCGCCGGGAGGAGACGTACGAGGACTGAGGGGCCAGCCCGCTTATCTCAGCAGAACGGCTCGTATGGTTCACCCGTAAGGATCTGGGCGATCCGCTCGGCTGCCTTGCCGTCGCCGTAGGGATTGGCAACGGCAGCCATCGAGCGGTAGGCCGACTCGTCAGTGAGGAGCCTCGACGCCTCGGCGACGATGGTCGCACGATCAGTTCCCACCAACTTCGCCACCCCTGCCTCCACCCCTTCCGGCCGCTCGGTGGTGCGGCGCAGCACGAGAACCGGCTTGCCAAAGGTGGGTGCCTCCTCCTGGATGCCGCCACTGTCGGTGAGGATCAATCGAGCGCTGCGAAGGTGTCGTACCAGCTCGAGGTAGTCGAACGGCTCGTGGAGCTCGAGGTTGGCGAGGCCTTGCAGCACCTCGTCCGCCGCCCGCCGAACGTTGGGGTTGCGGTGCACCGGGTAGACCCAGCGATAGCCGGGAAAACGCTCCGCCAGCTCGCGGATGGCGCGGAAGATCTCACGGATCGGTTCGCCAAAGCTCTCTCTTCGGTGCACGGTGATCAAAACCTCGTCCTCCACCCTCTGGTCGGGCTCGAGGTCGGCCACCTGCAGCAGAGCGTCGATTCCGGTGTTTCCCGTGACGTGGATTCGTTCCGCCGCGGCGCCCTCGGCCCGCAGGGCATCTGCGGAGCCCGGAGTGGGCGCAAAGAGGGCGTCCGCAAAGACATCGATGATCCGGCGGTTCGCCTCCTCCGGGAAGGGGTGCTGGAGATCACCGGTGCGCAGGCCCGCCTCGACGTGGCCCACCCGGATGCCGCGGTGGAAGGCGGCGAGGGCCGCCACCATGGCGGTGGTGGTGTCGCCCTGAACGAGCACCCAATCCGGCGCGGTCGTGCACAGGACCTCGTCCACAGCCGTGAAGGCGCGGGAGCTCAGCTCGTTCAGATCCTGATCCGGCCGCATCAGGTCGAGATCCACATCCGCCTCCAGCCCGAAGACCTCGTGGACCTGATCCATCATCGAGCGGTGCTGGGCAGTGGCGCAGACCAGGACATCGGAGCGGTCGGGGCGCTGCCGAAGCGCCCGCACGACCGGCGCCATTTTGATGGCTTCGGGCCGCGTACCGTAGGCGATCAGTATCTTGAGCATGCCGTGACCTTAACCTGCATATCTCACCAGCTTCCTGCTGCGGCCGGCGATGCACCGCACCCAGCGTCGTTTTCTCGCCTCGGTGTGCTCGACGTACCGTCGAGTACGCCTCCGCGCCCCTCGGGTCGAAAACACCACTGTGCATGGCGCCTCGCCGCCCTCCCGACGGAACCCGGTGAGATATGCAGGTTAACCCGCCTCCTGCCTCACGTCGAGGGCGCTGTCTTCACCCGAGAGTAGTCACCAGCCATGATTCCGATTTGCCGGCAGGGTGATACACTTCCGTCAAAGGGAAGACCAATCCCCTCCCCTGGCGACCATCAAAAGGCCTTGGATACAAGGGGGGCCGTCACCCGGGCGGTCTTCATGCTGAAAAACACGTTCGGCCATTGGCCAGACGAGGCTGCGGAGGAAATAATGGAAAAACGGACCGGCGCTCGACTTGCCCTGATCATGACCACCCTCGTTCTCGTGGGGGGGGCCGCCTTGTCGGGAGCGGCAGAGCCCGCGGAGGTACAGCCCTGGGTGCTTGAAAACACCCGAGGTGGCGCCGAGGCGGAGTTCTTCGTGGTCCTCCGCGACCAGGCGGATCTCTCGCCCGCATACCACATGGCGACGAAAGGCGAGCGCGGCTGGTTCGTGTTCAACAGCCTGCAACAGACGGCCGAAAGCAGTCAGGCGGACCTCCGAGGCTGGCTGACGGCAAACAAAGTCTGGCATCGCCCCTACTACATCATCAACGCGATTCTCGTCCGTGGCGACGCGGCCCTCGTCGATGAGCTCGCCCACCGCAGAGATGTGCTCAGGATCGAAGGGAATCCCCACATCCAGAATCAACTTCCGCAGACCGCCTCTGCGCCCGAGAGGAGCTCACCGGACACCATCGAGTGGGGCGTGGCCCGCACGAACGCACCGGAGGTGTGGGCGATGGGTTTCACCGGCCAGGGTGTCGTCACCGGCGGCCAGGACACGGGCATCGACTGGGACCACCCTGCCATCAAAAACCAGTATCGGGGCTGGAACGGCACCGCCGACCATGATTACAACTGGCACGACTCGATCCATGACGCCGTCGGCAACCCGTGTGGCAACGATTCGCCCGAGCCGTGCGACGACCACGGCCACGGGACGCACACCATCGGCACCGTAGTCGGCGACGACGGAGCGGGCAACCAGATCGGCATGGCGCCTGGCGCCAGGTGGATCGGCTGCCGCAACATGGACCGTGGCAACGGCACCCCCGCCCGCTACCTCGAGTGCTTCGAGTTCTTTCTTGCGCCCTACCCGGTGGGCGGGACGCCGGCAGCCGGCGATCCCACCAAGGCGCCCGACGTGACCAACAACTCGTGGTCCTGCCCGACGGCCGAGGGGTGTTCCTGGGATTCGCTACAGAGTGCGGTTGAGGCGCAGCGAGCCGCCGGCATCATGACGGTGGTATCGGCGGGCAACGAAGGATCGTCGTGCGGCTCGGTCGGCAACCCGCCGGCGATCTACGACTCCTCGTTCTCGGTGGGTTCGACGACCTCCAGCGACAGCCTCTCCTCGTTCTCCAGCCGCGGCCCGGCCCACGACACCAACCTCATGAAGCCCGACATCGTCGCGCCGGGTTCGAATGTCCGTTCGTCCCTGCCCGGGGGTGGTTACGGCAGCATGAGCGGCACCAGCATGGCCGGCCCTCACGTCGCGGGCGCCGTCGCCCTGGCCTGGTCAGTCAAACCGGCGCTCAAGAACAACCTGGACGCTACCGAGATCCTCCTTCAGGACGCCGCCTTTCGCCTGACGAACGTCGTCGAAAGCTGCGGCGGGGATTACGTGAACGGCCCCAACAACTCGTGGGGCTATGGCCTCGTCGATGTCGAGCAGGCTCTCGGTGAGGACATCACCCTTCAGACCACGATGGTCGACGTGGACGACAGCGGTGGCAACGGCAACGGGATCCTCGAGCCGAGCGAGATCTTCATCCTCTCCCCCACCTGGTTCAACCCGGGAAGCCTCCCGGTGCCGAATGTCACCGGCACGGCGTCGGTGGGGACCGGGCTCCTCGCGGGAAGTACCGGCGCCACCTACGGGACCATCCCCGCCGGCGAAAGCCGCTCCTGCATCTTCATGGGTGATTGTTACTCCGCGCGGGTCAGCTCGTCCCGCCCGGGCGGCCCCCTGGATCGAGTGATCTCCGAAACCCTCTCCAACGGGGAGACGCACGACTGGATCCTCCACATCGGCGAGAGCTTCGCCGACGTTGACCCGGGCCACTGGGCCTACACCTACGTCGAGGTGATTCTCCACAACGGGATCACGGTCGGTTGGAAGGACGATGACTACGCGCCGCTCCTGCCGGTCAAACGCTGGCACATGGCGATGTTCCTGGCCCGCGCCCTCACCGGCAGCCAGACCTTTCCGACCACCGGAACGGTTCCCGGGATGGGTGATTACGACTGCTCTCCCGGCGGCGTGTCAGTGTTCAGCGACGTCCCGACGACGGACCAGATGTGCACGGCGGTCCACTACATTGCCAGCGAGGAAATCACGACGGGCTGCGGCGGGGGCAGATACTGCCCGTATAACGTCGTGAACCGCTGGCAGATGGCGCTGTTCCTCGCCCGGGCGATGACCGGGGCCCTCATCTTCCCCACCACCGGCACGGTGCCGGGCCTGGGGGACTACGACTGCAGCGAGGGCGGGCAGTCGGTGTTCGCCGATGTGGCGCCCACCGACTCCACCTGCACCGCGATCCACTACATCGCGGCCAACGAGGTGACCGAGGGTTGCGGCGGCGGCAACTACTGCCCGGACGACCACGTGACCAGAGCCCAGATGGCTGCCTTCCTCATGCGGGCATTTGATCTGACCTTGTACCGGCCGTAAGCCTGAGAATATTTCGGATTTCGGATTTCGGAACCCGCCGACGGGAGCGGATGTGGCCGCAGCCGGGGATCGCCGGCGAGCGGCCACCCGCTCACGGTGGGGGTTCACGGCGCCCGCAGGGCGCCAGTAATTATCGGCGCGGGGGAGCGACCCGAGGTCTTGGGGCGTGATGCCCGCGAACGGGCGCGACGACAAAGCTCGTCATCCTGAGCGGAGCGTCCCGCAAGGGGC
>DAOWFV010000130.1 GCA_030637805.1 Acidobacteriota bacterium
AAATGGTGGAGCCGAACGGGATCGAACCGTCGACCTCCTGAATGCCATTCAGGCGCTCTCCCAACTGAGCTACGGCCCCACAGGAACGGACTTTGTAGCAAAGGGCGGGGTGTGTTGTCAATCGGTGTTAATATGTCTTGGCAAGGAAGTGCATGGGGCCTGGTGGCTTCCGCGGACTTCAAATCCGTTGGGCCGGCCCCTTTTCGGGTCGGTCGGAGGGTTCGATTCCCTTGCGCTTCCGCCACCTTGTCCACGGTCGGCGGAGGCGTGTCCAACACGGCGCTTTGGAAGGTTTCGGTGCATGTCCAGCGATGAGTTCGTGTTTCGAGGAGAGCTCGAGAAGACGCCGCTGCCCGCCATGCTGGCCACGGTGCATCGGTACGGCGTTCCTGGGGTCATGGAGCTGGTCTGCGACCAGGAGACCAAGAGGGTTTTCTTCAGCGACGGCGACGTGATTTTCGCAACTTCGTCGAATCGAACCGAATCTCTTGGCGGCCACCTCGTACAGACCGGGGCGATCACCGAAGCGCAGAACGAGGCCTCCGCCGCGGAACTGTTGGGCTCCCCCGGGACGCGCCACGGCGAAATCCTCATGCAGATGGGATTCATCGAACCCGAGCAGCTCGGCTCGGCGGTTCGCGACCAGGTCCAGGCGATTCTCTGGAGCCTGTTCAACTGGAATGAAGGGCGGGTGAGCTTCAGGGTGGGTCGTTTCCGCGACGACGAGGTCTACAAGATCAAGATCCCGACGCCCCGCGCGATCCTCGCGGGTTGCCGGCACATCGCTGACCCGAAGGTAGTCACCATGAGGCTGGGTGGTCGCGAGGCCGTGCTCAAGAGGCTTCCGCGCCCCCCCCATATGGAGAGGTTTCAGTTCGAGGCTGACGAGCGGGGGCTTCTTGAGCTGGTGAACGGTAAACAAACCCTATACGAACTGTGCGAAGCCGGCCCTATGAGCGCCGGGGCCAATGCCCGGGTCCTGTACGCCATGACCGAGTTGCAGCTGGTGGCCTCGGACCCTAACTCCAACGGCGCAATCCGGATCCAGGTGCGCGGATAGGTCTTTCATGCCCCTCTACGAGTACGAGTGCTTCCTCTGTGGTCATCGCTTCGAGAGGATCCAGAAGGCCAGCGACCCGTTGCTCGATCAGTGCCCGGATTGCGGAGGCGCGGTGCGCCGTCTGCTGGGAGTGCCGGCGCTGCAGTTCAAGGGGAGCGGCTGGTACGTGACCGACTATGGAAAGGGCAACGGCGGCCACGCCTCAGGTGGGACCAAGGGCGAGGAATCAGCCACCACTCCGCCCAAGAAGGCCACGACGGCGACGAAAAAGGCCCCGGCAAAATCTAGGAACTGAAGTTCCGTCGAAATTCGAATTCATTTTCGCGTTCGGTCAGTGCGCTCCAGGCCTCGTCCGAGGGCCGCGCTCCTGAATGCAGCGTGGTCTTCTCTCGTCGAGCTCAAGCGCGGGCAACACGCCCCGATGCCCTCAGCCACCTCACCGCGCCGATAATTCCGAATTCCGAATTCCGAATTCCTAATTTTCCACAACGGGGTACCCCGGCACTCTCTCGAACTCGATCTCGAGGCCTTCGGTGATGCCCAGGGCGGCGGCCTGTCCCGCCGCGAGCTCGAGGACGGCTCGTGCCGGGTGGTCCGGGACGTAGTGCGGACACGGTTCGGCGCTGCAGGGCTGGGCCTCGGCGATGACGTCCACCACGATCCCGGAGCTGTCGAAAAACACCAGATCGAGGGGGATCAGTGTGTTCTTCATCCAGAAGGAGGGGACGCGCTCCTGGGCGAAGATGAAGAGCATGCCGCGATCCCCGGGAAGTGCGGGGCGGAACATCAAGCCGGTCTCGATCTCGTCCGGCGTCAGGGCGAGCTCGAGGGTGACTGCGACGCCGCTGGGCAGGAGTGCCCGTGGAAGCTCCGTCAACCGGGGCGCCGGCGTTTTCTCGACTGGGGGGGCGGGGGACTGCGCCGAGCAGGCGGCGAGAGCGAGAAGGGCAACCAGCAGAATTGCTCTGCAGGCCTGCAAATGCTGATCGCTGGTGGTTCGCTGCATCTTCATCTCCTGGGCCGATCGGGGGGTTTCACTCGTCGCGGACGAGACCGAGCTTGTCGGCATGGTAGCGGAAGGCCCGGTAGGACATCCTCAGTAACTCCGAGGCCTTTTTCTGTTGTCCGCCGGTTTTTTCCAGGGCCTGACGCATGAGGGACAGGCGCATGTTGTCCAAATACTCCTCGAGGTCCAAACCCTCCTCCGGAAGGCTCGACTGTTCGATCGGGGGCCCTCCCGGACCGCCACGCAGGTGCTCCGGGAGGCTGCCCGAGGATATGATCTCCGAGGCTTCGAGCGCAACCGTGCGCTCGATGATGTTCTCGAGCTCGCGTACGTTGCCCGGCCACGGGTAGGCCTGGAGGACCCGCAGCGCGTCGGGGGTCAGTCTCTTCGCTGGAGTGCCGAAAGCGGCACAGGTCCGCTCGACGAAGTGCCGTGCGAGCTGCGGGAGATCCTCCCCCCGTTGGCGCAGCGACGGCAGGTGGAGGTGAAGGACGTTGAGCCGGTAGAAGAGGTCTTCGCGGAAGCCTCTCTCCTTGACCGCCTCCTCGAGGTCGCGGTTGGTTGCGGCCAGCACCCGTACGTCGACCTCGATCTCCTGGCTGCTTCCCACCGGTCGGACACGGCGTTCCTGAAGCACCCTCAGCAGCTTGACCTGGGTCGGAGGCGTCAGCTCGCCTACCTCGTCGAGGAGCAGGGTGCCCCCCTCAGCCTCGGCGAAGAGGCCGGCGTGGTCCCGCACCGCGCCGGTGAAGGCCCCCCGGACATGGCCGAAGAGCTCTGACTCCAGGAGGCCTTCGGGGAGAGCGCCGCAGTTGACGCTGAGGAAAGGTCCGTTGGCGTGGGCGGAGAAGGCGTGGATGGCACGCGCCAAGAGCTCCTTGCCGGTGCCGCTCTCGCCGGTGATGAGGATCGTGGAGGGCGTCGCCGCGAGCCGCGGCACCATCTCGAGGATGCGCCTAATGGCCGGACTCGAGCCGATGAAGTCCGGCACCTCGACATGGTCCTCGGTGGTCGAATCCCGTTGCATGAGCTTGGCGAGGATCAGTTTCAGATCATCGACATTAAAGGGTTTGGAGAGGTATTCGGCCGCCCCTGCGCGCAGCGCATCGAGAGCGTGCTGGGGGGTCGTGTGAGCGGTGATGATGATGAACGGGCAGTTGAGGTGACGGCGCCGGGCCTCCTCGAGGACCTCGAGCCCGCTGCCGTCCGGCAGCTTGAGGTCGCACATTACCAGGTCGAAGGTTCCCCCGAGCACCCGCTCGATACCGCTCGCGACGGTCTCGGCCGTGGTGACCGCATAGTCCTCCTGCTCGAGGAGGATGGTGAGGAACTCGCGCAGCGAACGTTCGTCGTCCACCACCAGGATGCTGCCCCGGCTCATGCCGCCTCCGTCGTGGCCGGCAGCTCGACGGTCACCGTCGTACCGTGCCCAGGGGTGCTGTCGATAGAGACCGAGCCGCCGTGCTCCGCGACCGCGGCATACACGACCGCTAGACCGAGGCCTGTCCCTCCGGGGCGGGTGGTCATGAAGGGCTCGAAGGCCTGGCGACGGACATCCTCGGACATTCCCACTCCCTCGTCCCGCCAGCGTAGCAGCACCCGGTCACGTTTCCGCTCGGCGGTGATCGTCAGCTCGCCGCCTTCGGGCATTGCCTGGAGGGCATTGCGGGAGAGGTTCCAGAAGATCTGACGCAGGAGGTGTTCCTCGCCGAGGAGAACGAGGCCTTCGGGGATCTCGAGGCGCAGATGATGATTGTCGAGGCGCTCGCTCGAGCGCCCAAGGAGGTCCAGGCAGTCGCGGAGGAGGGCGTTGAGGTCGCAGGAGGAAAAGGTCGTCTGGTGGGGTCGCGAGTACTCCAGGAAGGCGTCGAGGATCCCCGACAATCGGCGTGACTCGTCGACCAGAATGTGGAGCAAGCGATCGCCCTGGTCGTCGAGCTCGCCCGACGAGGCGAGCACCTGGGCGGAGCCCGAGATCGAGGCCAGGGGGTTCTTGATCTCGTGGGCCATGCGCGCCGCCATTTCGCCGGTCGCCGCCATCCGCTCCCTGAGTCGCTGCCTCTCCGCCTCCACCTTGAGCTCGGAGAGGTCCTGAAAGGTCACGATGAAGCCGACCACCTTTTCCTGCTCGTCGGCAAGCGGGCCGACGGTCAGGCCCAGGCGGGCCCCGGATGTCCCGAGGGTTCCCTCCAGACGGACCACCGAACGATCGCGGGCGCGGGTCCTCAAAAGCCCCCAGTTCTGGTCCTCGAGGGGCATCACCTCGTCGAGGCTCGACCCGATAACAGCCTCGCCGTCGATAATCTTGAGGATTTGGGCGCCGGCGGGGTTGAGGTGCAGGACCCGCCCCTCGAGGTCGCTGGCGAGAATCCCGGAGCCAACCGAGCGTACGACGTGGTCGGTCAGGGCCACGAACTGGCTGGTACGCTCGGACTCTTCTTGGAGGCGGTAGTGGGCACTCCGCAAAGACTCTCCCAGATAGGAGACCAGGACAGCCACCAGGACGAAGCCCACGACGTTGGTCAGGAGCTGGATGAGAACCCGCGAGGTGGGAAGCGCGACCTGCATTCCGGCCAGGTTCTCGGGCACCGGGAGTACCTCGAAGACCATGAGATCGATGAGCAGGCCGTAGGCCACTGCGGAGAGACCGGCGAAGATGAACCCGCCCCCGCGCAGCAACACCGCGCCGACCACAATCACGGTCAGGTAGAGAAAGGAGAACGGCGAGTACAGCCCCCCGGTGTAGTAGACGAAGCCGGTCACCAAGACGATGTCACCCAACAGCTGGACCACCGACTGGACCCGCGGGGAGATACGCCGGGCGTAAAGGATGAGATAAAAAAGCGAAAGGCCGTAGCTGAGTAGGATCAGGCCGTAGAAGTTCCGTAGGGGCAGGATCGTCTGGCTGTTGACCTGAATCAGGAGGATGCCGAGGAAGAGGGCGGAGATCACGACCAACCGCAGACCGATCAGCCACTGGAGAGTTCTCGGCGAAGGGTAGGAAACGGGCGGGACCGTGGCCCCGCCCTCTGAACCTGCGGCCTTCCGCGACCGCCCTGCCATCATCCGATCTGGCTAATCAGAGTGAACATCGGCAGGTACATGGCGACCACGATCACGCCGATGATGACGCCGAGAATTGCAATGATCACCGGTTCGATCAGTGACATCATGCCTTCGACGGCCGCGTCGACCTCGTCCTCGTAGAAGTCCGCAATCTTGCTCAGCATGGTGTCCATGGCGCCGGTTTGCTCGCCGACGCTGATCATCTGGCACACCATGGGCGGAAACTGCTCGGTGCGGGTGAGGGGATCGGCGATGGTCTTGCCCTCCTCCACCTCCTGGCGGACCTTGAGCAGGGCTTCCTCGATGACCGCGTTGCCGGCGGTTCGGGCGGTGATGTCGAGGGACTCGAGAATTGCCACACCGGAGCTGAGGAGGGTGCCCAGGGTGCGGCAGAAACGCGCCACCGCGATCTTTCGAAGCAACATCCCGAGCACCGGCAGCTTGAGCATCAGCTTGTCGATCTGGTAGCGGCCGGCATCGGTCTGGTAGTACTGGCGGATGGCGAATATCGAGCCGAACACGATGAGGAAGATCAACCACCAGAAGTTGCCGATGAAGTTCGAGAGATTGACCACCATCTGGGTCAGCCACGGCAGAGAGCCGCCGAGACCCTGGAAGAGGGTGGCGAAGACCGGGATCACCTTCCACAGGATGACGTAGACGACGACGACGGCGATGGTAATGACCGCTACCGGGTAGACCATGGCCGACTTGACCTGTGATTTCAGCTTCACCGTCTTCTCGATGTAGGTGGCCAGCCGTTGAAGAATCGTATCGAGGATACCGCCGGCCTCGCCGGCCGCGACCATGTTCACGTAGAGGTCGTCAAACGCCTGCGGATGCTTGCGCATGGCTTCCGCCAGCGAAGAGCCGGCCTCGACGTCCTGGCGAACCTGCAGGATGACCTTCTGAAAGGCCTTGTTCTCCTGCTGTTGGCCGAGGATGTCGAGACACTGCACGAGCGGCAGGCCGGCATCGATCATGACCGAGAACTGACGGGTGAAGACCGCGATGTCTTTGGACTTGATTCCGCCACCGAACTTCGGCAGCGCGATCTCCTTGCCCTTCTCCTTGACCGTGGTGACCACGATCTGCTGGCGGCGGAGGGCGGCGATGACGGCCTCTTTGCTGTCACCGATGAGGACGCCCGTCTGGGCGTTGCCGTTGCGGTCACGGCCCTTCCACTCGTAACTGGGCATGTCAGCTCCTCCCTGTTCTCCGTGCCTCAGGCGTCGCGCTCACGGTTCCCACACCACGGTTGATCATGTCTTGCAGCTCATCCTGATGGGAGCTGTACGCCAGTGCGGTCTGCAGCGAAATCATCCTCCGGTGGTAGAGGGTTGCTAGCGCCTGGTTGAAGGTCTGCATGCCGTGCTTGACCTGGCCGGCCTGCATCATCGAGTAGATCTGGTGAACCTTGTCCTCGCGGATCAGGTTGCGAATCGCCGAGCTCGGAACGAGGATTTCGCAGCACAAAACACGTCCCTTACCGGAGGCGCGCTGCAGCAGGGACTGGCAGACGATTCCCTCGAGGACGAAGCTGAGCTGGGCGCGCACCTGCGACTGTTGGTGCTCCGGGAAGACGTCGATGATTCGGTTGATGGTTTGTGGGGCGGAGTTGGTGTGCAGGGTGGCGAAGGTGAGGTGCCCGGTCTCCGCGATGCGCAGGGCCGACTCGATGGTCTCGAGGTCGCGCATCTCACCGATCAGCACCACGTCCGGGTCCTCACGCAGCGCCGAACGCAGGGCGTTGGGAAAACTGAGGGTATCCGCGTGCAGCTCGCGCTGGTTGATCATCGCCTTCTTGTGGGAGTGGAGGTACTCGACCGGATCCTCGATGGTGAGGATGTGGAGGGGTTTCTCGCTGTTGACCTTGTCGATCATCGCCGCCAGGGTCGTGGACTTTCCCGAGCCGGTGGGTCCGGTGACCAGCACCAAGCCACGCGGCTTGTTGCACAACGCCTCCACCGAGGGAGGCAGCCCGAGCTCACGAAAGCCGAGGATCTCGTAGGGGATGCGCCGGAAGGCCCCGGCCACCGCGCCGCGCTGCATGAAGATGTTGGCGCGGAATCGGGCCAGGCCTTTGACTCCAAAGGAAATGTCCAGCTCGAGGGTCTCTTCAAAACGGTGTTTCTGGGCGTCGGTGAGGACCGAGTAGGACAGCTTCTTGGTGTCCACCGCACTCATCGGTGGGTGAGAGAGAGAGACCAGGTTGCCGTCGATGCGAATCAGCGGAGGCGAATGGGTGGTGATGTGGAGGTCGGTGCCGCCCTTCTCCACCATGGTTTTGAGGAGCTGGTGCAGGCTTACGGTCATTGGGCTCCTTCCTTCCGCCTACAGAACCGATTCGCGGACTACCTCTTCGATGGTTGTGACGCCGTCACGAATCTTCTGCAGTCCCGAATTCCTCAATCCGATCATACCTTCTTCGAGGGCCTTGCGTCGCAACTCGATCGCCGAGGCGCCGGACAGGATGAGCTCGCGGATGTCCTCGCTGACCACCATGACCTCATAGATGCCGATCCGGCCTTTGTAGCCTCGCTGGTTACACTCGTCGCATCCGCGCCCCTTGGAGAGCTCGAGACCTGGGGCCTCGGCCTCTGAAAAACCGATGTTGAGCAGAGCCTGCACCGGCACATCCTCCGGCTGCCGGCACTTCTGGCAAATGCGCCGGATCAGACGCTGGGCGACGATCAGGTTCAGCGAGGTGGCTACCAAGAATGGCTCGATACCCATGTTCATGAGGCGGTTGATCGTCGATGGGGCGTCGTTGGTGTGCAGGGTGGAGAGGACCAGATGGCCGGTAAGGGCTGCCTTGATGGCGATCTCGGCGGTCTCGAAGTCGCGGACCTCGCCCACCAGCACGATGTTCGGGTCCTGTCGCAGAAAGGACCGCAGGGCGGCTGCAAAGTTCAGCCCGATGGATTCCTTCATCTGCACCTGGTTGATGCCGGGAAGCTGGAACTCCACCGGGTCCTCGGCGGTCATGATGTTGACCTCGGGTGTGTTGACCCGCGATAACGCCGAGTACAGCGTGTTGGTCTTGCCGGAACCCGTGGGACCGGTTACCAGGACCATGCCGTAGGGCTGGAAGATCGCTTCCTCGAAGTACTTGAGGCTCGACTTCTCGAATCCCAGCTTGGTCATGTCGAGCATCAGGTTGTCTTTGTCGAGCAACCGCATGACGATCTTCTCGCCATGCAGGGTGGGCAGGGTGGAGACGCGGAAGTCGAGCTCCTTGACCTTGCCCTGGAACTTCATCTTGATCTTGATGCGGCCGTCCTGGGGCAGGCGCTTCTCGGCGATGTCGAGCTTGGCGAGGATCTTGAGGCGCGAGCAGATGGCGTCCTTGAGCTTGATCGGCGGGTTCATGATTTCATACAACACGCCGTCGATGCGGAACCGAACCCTATAGCTCTTCTCGTAGGGTTCGATGTGAATGTCAGAGGCGGCGCGCTTGAGGGCGTCGGTGAGGATCAGGTTCACCAGCCGCACCACCGGCGCCTCGTCTGCGCTCTCCGCCAGGTCGGCGACGTCGAGGTCCTCTTCCTCCTCGAGGACCTCCAGGGAGGCCTCCTCGACCGTGGACAGGTCCTCCATTACCTTTTTCAGCTCGATGGAGTGGGTTGTGCCGTAGTAACTGTCGATCGCCTCGCGCAGGGCCTCTTCCGACGCCACCACCGGTTCCACCCGATAGCCGGTAATAAAGGTGATGTCGTCCATGGCGAAGACGTTGCTTGGGTCGGCCATCGCAACGGTCAACGTGGCGCCCGTCTTGGACACCGGAATGAATTGGTACTTTCGCGCTACATCGGCGGGAATCAGGCGGATTATCGATTCGTCGATGTCGAAATGCCGGAGATTAATCGACGGCACACCGTATTGCTGCGAGAGGCAGTCGAGGATGTCCTCCTCGGTGACAAATCCCAGCCGCACGAGGTGCTCGCCGACCCGTCCTCCGGACTGTTTCTGCTCATCCAACGCTTTTTCCAGCTGCTGATCACTGACCAGTTTCGCCTTGGTGAGAAGTTCGCCGATTTTCAGGGGCATGAATTCCGTCCGTTTCGATCAACTATTTCAAACAAAATTGTAGCACTCGATTCGTCTCAGGAAAGCGCGCTGATTAACGTTTATCAACGGCTTATCCTATCTATCCTAATAAATGCGGCTGTTTGTCGGCTGCGATCTCCATCACCCGAGCTCTAGCCCGCATATCTTACCGGCTTTCGACGCGAGGCGGCGAGGTGCTGTGACCAGCGGGGTTTTCGACCCGAGGGGCACGGAGGCGTACTCGGCAGTACGTCGAGCACCCCGAGGCGAGAAAACACCGCTGGGTGCGGTGCATCGTCGGCCGCAGCAGGAAGCTGGTGAGATATGCGGGCTAGATCTCGCGGGTTCTTCTTTCCTCGCTCTTCGCTCACGAGTCGAGGAGTTTTCGGGCGGAGTCGAAGATCTGTTCAGCCGTCACCGCGCGACGGGGGCGAGCACGGGCGGATCCTGATGGCCCGATCGTGGTCTCGGCGGCGCCGGACAGCACGGCCGTACGGGCGCCGAGGGGCCCGTTTCGTCGCCAGTCGCTGGCTAGGAAAACCGCCAGCGTGGGCACTCCGAGGCTAGCTCCCAGGTGTACCGGACCGGTGTCGCCGCCGATGACGAGCGCCGCCCGGCCGAGCAATGCCCCTAGCTCCTCGAGATCGGTCGGAGGCGCGAGGTGCACGCCGAAGTCGCCGGCGTCTACCACGGACTCGGCACGCGGCCTCTCCCCCGGTCCCCAGGCCACCACAGCTTCCAGGTCCAGCGTCGTGAGGCCACGTGCCACGGTGGCCAGGGTCTCGACCGGGAGCACCTTGTGGGCGCCTCCGGCGCCGGGGAGAATCACCGCGTATGGCTCCTGCCAGGGGCCGACGGGCGCGCGGGGGAGGACCCTCTCGAGGAACCATGACCCGTCAGGGGGTTGGACCGGAGGCGGCTCGACGCCCAGGCTGCGCACCATCTCGAGGTTGGTGGCCACCACATGCCGCCCGGCGGTCGCCCCGGGAATAGTCTCGGTGTAGACGAACCCGGCCACACGCTCTCGCCGCCAGGGACGCGCGAGACCCACGCGGCGGGGAGCTCCGGTCCAGCGAGTGATCACGGCCGACTTGAGCACGCCCTGGGGATCGAGCGCAATATCGGGCTGCAGCTCGCTGAAGCGGGTGCGTAGCGAACCGGTCTCCATCCGTGTTCGCGCCGCCAACGGTCGCCGCCGCCAGCGCCCGCTGGCTACGGTGAACACCGCGTTCACCGCTGGGTGCCCCTCCACCAGGGTTCGGAGCGATTCCTCCACGACCCACGTGAGGTGGGTTTCGGGATGGGCCTTCCGAATGGCCTCCGCGAGTGGCCAAGTGTGGACGATGTCGCCGAGAGCGGAAAGGCGGACGAGGACGATTCTCACGCCCACGCACCTCGGGAATTCGGAATTCGGAATTCGGAATTCGGAATTGGCGTGTAGCAGCGCCGGCTGATCGGCATGGCCAAGTTACTCGGTGCCGCCGAAACGCTCGAGGATGATGCCGATGAGATCGGTGGTGGCGTGGTCTTTTGGGTCGCCGCAGATGGCCGTTCTCCCTCCGTACGCCTCCACCACGTCCCGCTCGGGCACGCTCTCAACGGTGTAGTCGGTCCCTTTGGCATGGACGTCCGGTCTCAGCTTTTCGAGAACCGGCGCCACCATCGGGCTGTCGAAGAGACAGATGCGGTCGACCATCCACAGGTGGGAGAGGATCTCGACCCGCTCGGCCTCGGGAATGATCGGACGCCGGACGCCCTTGCTCGATCGAACCGAGAGGTCGGAGTTGACGGCCGCCACCAGACGGTCGCCAAGGGTGCGAGCTGCGGCCAGATAGCGCAGGTGGCCCACATGGGGTAGATCGAAAGCACCGTTGACCAGCACCACCTCGAGACCTTCATCCTGCCAACGGGCGCACTCCTCGACGAGCTCGTCGATGGTTCGCAGCTTGTCCTCAGGAAGAGTCATCTGCGCCTCCGGCGATGGCGACCGCGTGCCGGAGTTCATCGGCGGAGACGGCGGCGGTGCCCAGCTTCATGACCACGAGGCCGGCTGCGATGTTGGCGAGCCAGGCAGCCTCCAACGGTCTCGCTCCCGCCGCGAGAGAGGCGGTCAAAACGGCGATCACGGTGTCGCCGGCGCCGGTGACGTCGGCGACCTCGTCGGAGCCGTAAACCGGAATATGGTGTGGATCATGTTCCTTCTCAACCAAGGTCATGCCGCGATTTCCCCGGGTGGCGAGCACGAAGCGTGCGCCGAGCTCACGGCGCAACTCGTCGGCTGCGGCGGCCACCATCTCGTCGGAGGACAACCGGCGCTGGGCATGGACCTCGAGCTCCTGGAGATTCGGGGTGGCGCCGTCGACGCCGGCAAAACGGCCGATGCGATACCTCGAGTCGAGGCAGAGCCAGGGGCCGGTGGGTTGCGAGTGCGGGAGGTCCTGCAGATCCTGCGGTCGGACGCAGCCGTAGCCGTAGTCGGAAATCGCCAGTGCACCGGCGGTCGAGATTGAGTTCTTGAGATGCTCGAGCATGCGAGAACGCCAGGCGCCGTCGTCGGGAAGCTCGTCTTCGATGTCGTAGCGTGCCACCTGGTGTTTGAGGGACGATGAGCCCCCGCCGAGAATACGGACCTTGGTTGGGGTGCGGTAGCCGGGAACGCTGACGACGCCAGTCGTGTCGATGCCGCGCGATTCCAGGGATGAGCGCAACGCTCGCCCGGGCTCGTCATCACCGACAGCCGCCACCACCGTCGCCTTGACGCCGAGGGCGGCGAGATTTGCGAGCGCGTTGGCCCCCCCGCCGGGAAGGTCGCGCTGCTCCTCGTGACGAAGGATGATCACCGGGGCTTCGCGGGAGATTCGCTTCGGTGTGCCGAGAATGAAGCGGTCGAGCACAAGATCGCCGTGGAGCACGACGCGTGCGTCGGCAAAACGACCGACCAAATCGAGGAGGCGGGTGCTGTCGATCATGGCGAGTGCGAGTTTATCTCATCGCGCCCAAACGCGACCAACCGGCCCCAACCCTCTCGGCCGCTTCCCCGCGCCGATAATTCCGAATTCCGAATTCCGAACTCCCTCGGGAAGACTCTCCTATACTGGGCAGCGATGACTGACTTCCTCCTCTCGCCTCCCCTGGCCCGCTGGGACGGCCTCCACCTGGTGCTCGACCTGCAGCTCGTGGAGAGGCACCTTGACCATATCCTGGCGAAGGGCGGGCGAATTCGAGATCTCCGCCTGCAGGGGGAGGGGGATGCCGTTTCAGCTCGCGCGACCGTGCTGTGGAAGGGTATCCACTCCCGGGTGGGCTTCGAGCTGGCCGAAATCCGCCTCCGCCACCGGTATCTCGGTCTGCGCATGCGCAAGCTGCGGGCGTTGGGAGGGGTGCCGGTACCGCGCGTCGCGGTAGAACTGGGCCTGAGCTCGATGGAGAGCCCGCTGCTGACCGTGTTTCGCGGCCAGGGAATTGTGGTGGTCGACCTCCGCACGTGGTTGCCGGCTGAGCTCGACCTCGAGGTGGTGACGGTGCAGGCCACCGCACGCTCGATGCATGTCTGGTTCGGTCCGGGACATTTGCAGGAGCTTCCCCAACCGGACCGGCGCCGGTTGCCGGCAGAGACCGCATCGAGCTGAAAAACCGCCCCAAATTGCCTTGACAGGCGGGGTTTGCTTGGGTAGAGTCTTCTTCCCCTGTGTCCACAGGGGCTGTGAACTTTGCGCGAGGAAGCGAGATTATGGGAACCTATGTACCTAAAGCGGGTGAAATTACGCACGAGTGGGTGGTGATGGATGCTTCCGACCAGGTGCTCGGGCGTCTCGCCTCCGAGGCGGCGCGGCTCCTGCGCGGCAAGCACAAGCCGGAGTACACGCCCTACCTCGACACCGGGGACTTCGTGGTCATCGTCAACGCCGAGCGCGTCAAGCTCACCGGCAATAAGCTGGACGACAAGAAGTACTACCGGCACTCGGGCCGTCCGGGAAACCTCAAGGTCGAGACCGCCCGGGAGCGTCTCGAGAAGTATCCCGAACGAGTCATCCAGGCCGCGGTGTGGGGCATGCTGCCCAAGAATCGCCTCGGCCGAAAGCTGTTGAGCAAGCTCAAGGTCTACAGCGGGTCCGAGCACCCGCACGAGGCGCAGCAGCCGAAGACCCATGCCCTGTGAATTGAGAGGGGGAGTTCGTGGCTGAGATTCAGTACTACGGCACCGGGCGACGCAAGACAGCGGTGGCCCGCGTGTACTTGAGACCGGGGAGTGGCAAGATCACGGTCAACCGCCGTGACTTCGACAACTACTTCCCGAACCAGGTTCTGAAAATGGTGATCCGGCAACCGCTGCTGGTGACCGAGACCGCCGATAAATTCGACATCCTCATCAACGTCGTCGGAGGCGGTCCCACCGGCCAGGCGGGCGCCATCCGCCACGGAATCTCCCGCGCCCTGCTCGAGTACAACGCTGAGCTGCGTCCGCGATTGAAGGCGGTCGGCTTCCTGACCCGCGACGCACGCAAGGTGGAACGCAAGAAGTACGGGCAGCCGAAGGCCCGCAAGCGCTTCCAGTTCTCCAAGAGATAAGGTAGAGATATGGCAACTATTCAGATGAAGGAGCTGCTCGAAGCTGGAGTCCACTTCGGGCACCAAACGCGGCGATGGAACCCGAAGATGAAGCCTTATATCTTCGGCAAGCGCAACGGCATCCACATCGTCGACCTGCAGAAGACGCTGTCGCACTTCGAAGAGGCCGCGGACTTCATCCGTGACCTCGCAGCCAACGGGCGCAACGTGCTCTTCGTAGGCACCAAACGCCAGGCTCAGGACGCCATTCGCGAAGAGGCCGTCCGCTGCGGCATGTTTTACATGAATCACCGTTGGTTGGGCGGGACAATGACCAATTTCCGCACCATCCGCAAGTCGATCCAGCGCTTCAAGGAGATCGAGGGCATCCTCGGCAACGAGGAATCCCACCTGACGAAGAAGGAGCGCATCCGGCTCGAGCGCCAACGGCGCAAGATGGACCGTGCCTTTGGCGGCATCAAGGACATGGAGGATCTCCCCGACGCGATTTTCGTGATCGACACGGTGCACGAGCACATCGCGATCACGGAGGCCAACAGGCTCGGCATCCCTGTGGTGGCGGTGGTGGATACCAACTGCGACCCGGAAGAGGTGGACTTCCCGATCCCCGGCAACGACGACGCCATCCGCGCCATCAGGCTTTTTACCTCCCGTGTCGCGGAGAACGTACTCGAGGGGCTCAACCTGGCCGACGAGCGCTTCGTCGGCGAGGAGGAGAGCGGGGAGATCGCGGAGGAGATGGTGAAGGAGGCCGGTGCCGAAGTCTCGCCGGTTGAAGAACCGGCGCGCGAGACCGCTCCGGCTGAGGAGCCCGTCGAGGAATCCCCGCCGATTGAAGAGGTGGTTCCGGTCGAGGACGTCGCTTCAGT
>DAOWFV010000193.1 GCA_030637805.1 Acidobacteriota bacterium
AGCCGAAGGCGAAGCCGGACCCTGGCAAGCCACTATTCGGTCGAACTTGGTTCGAGCGAATAGTGTCACGGCGTCTTGTGACGGCGTAGCTCGAAGAGCGAAGCCGCAAGCCGAAGGCGAAGCCGGGCTGACCCAATTACGCCACGCCTAGGTCGAGAACTACGCCCTGGCAAGCCAGGCCACGGCGTCTTGTGACGGCGTAGCTCGACTCGTCACGGCGGAGTTCAACGGACGGAGCCGGAAGAGCGAAGCCGCAAGCCGAAGGCGAAGCCGGACCCTGGCAAGCCACTATTCGGTCGAACTTGGTTCGAGCGAATAGTGTCACGGCGTCTTGTGACGGCGTAGCTCGACTCGTCGCGGCGGAGTCCAATGGACGGAGCCGGAAGAGCGAAGCCGCAAGCCGAAGGTAACTTGTCACGGCGTAGCCGCAGGTGACTTGTCCCGGCGTAGCCCGACTTGTCACGGCGAAGCCGGACCCTGGCAAGCCAGGCGTTCAAAAAGCAGTTTCGAACGGAGCCTGCTTTACACTGCGGAGCTGAAAAACGGGAGCCGGGCTGCCCCGGTCCACACCAACCCCGGGGATCACAGAATGCGAAGCTTTCAGCATGTTTACATCCTGGTGAGCGAGACGAATCCAGACCGCCACTACACTGGAATCACAGTAGACCTAGATGACAGGTTGCGAGCACACAATGCCGGCCAGGTACCGCACACTTCCAAGTATCGACCGTGGCGGATCGAAATCGCGATCGCCTTTCACTCACGCACCAAAGCAGTTGAGTTCGAGAGGTACCTCAAGAGCCATTCAGGCCGAGCCTTCGTTGCCAAACATTTTTGAAGCAACTCACGAAAGGGAGAGGAGACCTCTCCCCTACAAAGAGAACCGTAGGGGCGGGGTTCGCCCACAATTTCCGAGTCCTGTAAGAGGCTCTCTCGGCAACCCCCTGGCACAGAGACAGCAGCTCGGCGTACAATAGGGCCGCTTTGATGGGGGCCGGGACGGGCCTTCGAGCTCGCCCCGACCCGGTCCACTACAGCTCGAAAAAAACCGAGGCGGTCGCCCCGAGCCGGGCGCCACCAATTCCAGATCGGCGCTTATGGGTTTTCAGGATTTGAAACGACTACTCCAGCTTGTCCTCATCGCACTGATTATCGGGGCTGGTCTGCTGCCGGCCCAGGACCTCGACCGTACCATCGAGTTTCAATTCGGCGGACGAGCGATCGTCGTGCCCCGTTTCGGCCCTCGATTCGAGGTTCTGCCGGTCTTGGAGCTGATGGGCGCCGAGGCCGGCTACTCCCCGGCCGCCGGTACATTCATCGTGGTTTGGGGCGAGCGGTCGATCCAGTTCGCCATCGATCACAAGATGGTTCTGATCGACGGCACCCTGCAGGAGGCCCGCGATGCCCCTGCCGCCTCGCCCGGCGGGGTGGCCGTCTCTCTGACCTTCCTCGACCGCTCGCTGCTCAGCCCAATGGACCACCATCTCGAACCCATTCCGGGGGGGTATCGCATCGTGCCCGGCGCCCGCTTCGCTGATCCGGTGACGGTGCGCCCGGCCGCAGCCGATTTCGGGGCCACCACCACCCTGCTGCTAAGCCTCAGCCGCCCCGCCGAGGTGCTCGTGGAGGAGACCCCCGCGGGCGCCGTGGTGGTTCGATTCGAGGATGCCTCACCCCAGCTCGACTCCACCGTGCCATTCCGCTCGCGCCGCGTGCACTCGCTCACCAGCAGGAATCAGACCATCGAGCTGGCCCTCGCCTCGGGAGTAGGCCTGCTCTCGTGGCACGTGGTGGAAGATCCCCCGCGCGTGATCGTAGAGCTCGGAATCGCCAGTCCGACACCGACCCCCGCGCCGGTGCAGGTGGTGAGGCGCACCGGGCCGCGTCCGATCGTCATCGACCCCGGCCACGGCGGAGACGATGTCGGCGCCAGGTCGGCCGACGGCCTGATGGAGAAAGACCTTGTTCTGGGGATCGCCCATCGGCTGAAACGCGTTCTCGAGGCCCGCGGTCACCCCGTCCGGCTGACTCGCGAAGACGACGTTCACCGCGCCCTCACCGACCGCACGGCGCTGGCCAACAGGCTCGAAGCGCGAGTCTTCATCTCGCTGCATGCCAATGCCTCCACCGTCGCCTCCGTGTCCGGGGCCGAGACCTACTACATGAGCCTCGACCAGAGCTCTACCGACGCGGAAGCGGCCGCCACCGCGGACCTCGAGAATCGAGCCGGCGCGGCTTCAGGAGAACGCTCGCCCCTCGATCTCATCCTCTGGGACCTCGCCCAGGCGGAGGTCCTCAATGAAAGCGCCGACCTGGCGTTGGCTCTCCAGGGGCGCCTTAACGCACTCCTCGGTCTGCGCGACCGTGGCGTCAAGCAGGCACCCTTTGTCGTCCTGACCGGAGCCACCATGCCGGCAGCGCTGGTCGAGGTCGGATTCCTCTCCAATCCCTCCCAGGCGAGCCTGCTCGCGCAGCCAACGCGGCAGCAGGAGCTGGCAGAAGCCATCGCCGACGGTGTCGAGGATTTCGTGAGGCGGTGATGAGCTGGCGGGTGGCACTCATCGCTCTGGCGGTGGTGGCGGCGGTGGCGCTGCTCGCCTGGCTCCTTCACGGGGGCGGCCCCCAGCCGGTGCAGCAGGTTCTTCCGAGCGAAGAGCTGCCCACGCCGACCCCGGCCCCCGAGCAGCGCATCGTCCTCCTGTTCCCCGGCGGTGATGGTCTCCTCCACCCCGAGCTGCGCACCGTCCCATTCCCCAAGGAGCCGCACGCGCGCATCAGGGTGGTGATGCGAGAGCTTCTGGCCGGCCCCGCAGCCACTCCCAGGCTGGCGCCGGTGATCCCCTACGAGGCCGAGCTCAACGCGGTCTTCGTGGACTCCGACGGCAACGCCTTCATCGACCTCACTGCGCCGCCCGATTCCCTCCAGGGTTCGAGCACCGAGCTCCTCCTGGCCTACGGCGTGGTGGACTCCATCCTCCTCAACTGCCCGACGATCTCGGCGGTGCAGATCCTCTTCGGCGGCCACGAGGTGGGGACCCTCACCGGCCACCTCGACCTGTCCAAGCCGTTGGTCCTCAACAAGCGCTTCATCGCCGCATCATGAGCGCCGATATCAAACCGATCGGCATCTTCGACTCCGGTGTCGGCGGGCTCACGGTGCTCAAGGTCCTGCGCGAACGCCTCCCGGGAGAGAGATTCCTCTACCTCGGTGACACCGCTCGGCTGCCCTATGGATCAAAGTCCGCGACCACCGTCCGCCGCTACGCCCTCAACGCCGCCGCCCACCTCGTCGCGCGCGATGTCAAGCTGCTGGTCGTGGCCTGTAACACGGCGTCGTCCGAGGCGCTCGGCGAGGTCACAGCGGCCTCGCCGGTGCCGGTCGTGGGCGTGGTGGAGCCCGGCGTGCGCGCTGCCATCGCCACCGGCGCCCGACGCATCGGCGTGATCGGCACCGAGGGCACCGTGCGTTCGGAGGCCTATCAGCGGGCCCTCGCCAGGCTCGCCCCCGAGGTGCACGTCCGTGCGGAGCCGTGCCCCCTCTTCGTGCCCCTCGCCGAGGAGGGCTGGGGAGACCACCCGGTAACCGACGAGATCGCCTGCCACTACCTCGGCCCCCTCCTCGACTGGGGTGCAGAGGCCCTCATCCTCGGCTGTACCCACTACCCGTTGCTCAAACCGTCGCTTCGGCGAGTGGTTGGGCCGAAGGTCATGCTGGTGGACTCGGCAAGCTCGGTGGCGGAGGCCGTGACCGGCGATCACTCCGAGCTCATGAGCCCCTCACGAGGGGACGACGGCGATGTCCACATCGAGCTCACCGATGCCTCCGACCGCTTTCTTCGCATCCTGCGAGCCATCCTCGGCCGCGATCCCGAGCACCTCGAGGTGGTCGACATAGCGGGCGTTGCCTGAGGCAACGCCCGCTATGTCGAGTTTTGAGTTTTTAGTTTTTAGTTTTTAGTTTCGGGCGCCCAAGCGCGGGCAAAATGCCTCAATGCCCCCGGTTGCTCCCCCGCGCCGGCAATTCCTAATTCCTAATTCCTAATTCTCTTAGGGTGTATACCAAATCGGGCTCGTGTACTGGCTACCCGCGAGCCGTGGGCGTCTCTGCGAACAGCACCCCTGCCGGCAAAGCATACAAATTGTCCGGCCACGACTGAACCCCGTGCCCCTGGTACACCACGAATCCTCCGAGCAAGGGGCCGTCAAGAAGGTCCTGAAGCCTGCGCATGTGACGGGCATCGACCGGCGCCGCACGCTGGGATGCCTTGACCTCCCATGCCAGGTAACCGCCGCCCGGCAGCTTTGCGAGGAGGTCCACCTCGCGGCCGTCCTTGGTCCGTAGGTAGAACAATCCCACGTCGAGGCGCAGCGTCCTCACCAGCTTGAAAATCTCGCCGACGATCAGGGTTTCGCACTGCTGCCCGGTGAGCCCCTCGCGAAGACCCGACAGCGTGCGCTGGATTCCGAGATCGGTCCAGTGGAGGCGAGGGGCTTTGATCAGCCGCCCCCCGCCGCGGCCACGATATGCCTCGAGGCGAAAGGTCTGATAGCTGAGGTCGAGGTATCGGAGGTACTTCTTGGCCGTCACGGGTGACAGGTCGGCATCGCGAGCCAGGTCCGAGTAGTTGATTGTGGTAGCGGTGCGTTGTGCCACAACCCGCTCCAGCCGGACGAAATCGTCGAGGTCGGCGACTCGCCCGAGATCGGAGAGGTCTCGCTGCAGGTATGTCCGGCAGTACTCCTCGAGCCAGACCCATCGATGCTCGAGAGCCTCGAGCTGCGTCACCTTTGGCATGCCGCCGAACGCCGCCAGCTGTTCGAGGCCTTCGCGGACCGGCGCGACGGCGCCAGGGTCATAAAACGTGGCGCCGTCCATCAGTTGGCGCACCTGATCCGCGCAGTTGACCCGAAGCAGGTCAATAGCGAGTGGTCGAGAGACCCCGGCTATTTCAACCGCCGTGAGCGGAAAGAGCTCGCGGGTCACGACGCGGCCGGCAAGAGTCTCTCGAACGCCGGACAGCAGCTGGATTTGGGCGCTGCCTGAGAGAATGACCCGCTGCGTTTCCGGACCCTGGTCAAGAAGGACCTTGACCGTTCCGAGAAAATCCGGCGCCTTCTGAACCTCGTCGAACACGAAGCTCTCGCCACGTCGCAGCCACTCGGCTGCGGGGCGTCGAGCGAGGTTTTCCCGTGACAGGATCTCGTCGAACGAGTGGTACTCGTAGGGCGGCACAAATTCCCGCTGCAGCAGGGTGGTCTTGCCGGTCTGCCGAGCCCCCGTGACGATCAGCCCGCGCCCGATGGTCGCCTCTGCAAGCGACCGCAGACTGGGGGTCAGAAGACGCGGAATATACATGAATTCATATTATGGGCGACGTTTTAATAAGTCAACTATTAAAAAGACGTCTAAAATCATAACTCGCTTCCCAGAATACAGAGCGGAACAGTGCCTTACCCAACCCCGGATCACTCGTTGTGGGAGCGGGTCGGATATCCGAATTCCTAATTCCTAATTCCTAAGGCTCTTCGGAAGCTGAGCCACTATATCGGATTATCACGGAGCAGTTTGAGAAGGACCGAGTAGAGGTCTTGGTTTCGGTGATTGAATCGGAACTCGCATTCCTTGAGATGCAAATAGAACGTGTGG
>DAOWFV010000245.1 GCA_030637805.1 Acidobacteriota bacterium
GATCTGCTCGACGATCGCCGCCGCGCGGAGATGGAGGTCGGAGTCCCCCTGCGTGAAGAGGGCGGCCGCGACGGCCTCGATCACGCGGTAGACGTCCGCGTCCGCGCCGGGCCCGCCCTGGCGACCGATGGCCGCTTCGCCGTTCCCGGGCTCACGGCGGCGATGCTCGAGCGCGGGACCGCCGACCATGGCCGCCTCGACCTCGCTCGTGAGCTCGAGGACCACGGGCTGCAGCTCTTCGTGCAGGCCTCCGCGAGCACGCCGATGACTGTCTCTTTCTCGGCCCAGGGCCTGTCGGAGGAGCTGCCCCGTCTCGCAGCCCTCCTGCTGGAGGTACTGAGCAGACCCACCTTTCCGACCGAGGAGCTCGACAAGCTGCGCGAGCAGATCCTGGGGGGGCTCGTCCGCGAGCGCCAGGAGACCTTCGCGCGCGCCTACGCCGCCCTCACGCGCCGGCTTTACCCTGCAGGCCATCCCCTCCACCGGCGACCCATCGAGGCCCGCGAGCGGGAGGTTTCCGCCATTCAACGGGAGGACCTCGCAGCCTTCCACGCCGCGGTCTACGGCCCCGCCACCATGGTGCTGGCGGTCGTCGGGCAGGTCGAGGCCGAGCGGGTGGCCTCGGTGTTCGCGGAGCAGCTGGCGGGATGGGGGGGCGCCACGGCCGCCGAACCGGCGCCGCCCGAAGATGAGGAGCCCGCGCCCTCCGAGGAGCTGATCCAGATTGCCGACCGGCCCAATCTGGAGGTCTTTCTCGGCCATCGCGGCAGCCTGCGCCGTGGCGACCCGGAGTACCCGGCGGCGGTGCTGGCCAACTCCTGCCTCGGACAGTCCACCCTCACCTCGAGGCTCGGGATGGTGGTGCGCGACCGCGAGGGTCTGACCTACGGGATTTATAGCCGGTTCTTCGGAACCCTCCAGCTGGCTGGACCGTGGGCGACCTTCTTCGGCGTCTCGGCCGCCAACCTGGAGCGGGCGGTGGACTTGAGCCGGGCGGTGATCTCGGACTACGTTACGGAGGGCCCGACCGAGGAGGAGCTGGCGGACGAGCGGTCGGCGCTCTCGGGCGCCTACCGGGTCGGCCTGGCGACCAACGCGGGGGTGGCTCGGGAGCTGGTGACGACCCTCACCGCCGGCGAGGACGTGGCCCGGCTCGACCACTACCCCGAGCAGCTGCTGGCGGTGGACCGCGAACAGGTTATGGCGGCGATCCGCCGGCACCTCCACCCGAAGCAATTGGTGCTCACCGCCGCAGGGGATCTCGAGGGGTGACCCGGAAATCTCACGCTCAGTTTTGAGTTTTGAGTTTTTAGTTTTGAGTTCAACGCGCTGAAACGATCAGGGGCTCGGCACATAATGCCCGCGATCCGGCGCGCGTAAGGAAGTAGAGAAGGGGCACTTACAGCACTCTCCTGCTTATCAGGGTGACAACTCTGCGGTCGCGCCTCAACGCGGGCACCAGGCACCAACAATCTGATCGCCTCTCCGCGCCGATAACTCAAAACTAAAAACTAAGAACTCAAAACTTTCGAGCGCTACTCCCAATCAACCATCAGATGATGAAGGGAGCAGTCTAGGTGCGGGCGGAGGCGCTCGTCGAGGATCTCCTCCACCTCGCGCAGGCGGTGGCGGCGGGAGGGGTGGAGCAGCACTAGGTGGCGGCAGCCGAGTCGATCCACCCACGGCAGCAGGTCCTCGAGGTGCATATGGCCGAAGCGGGCGGCCCGCTCCCGGTCGGCGGGCCGGTAGAACGAGCACTCGATGAGCAGGACCTCTGCGCCAAGGACCTCGGGGTGGTCGCGGAGGAGTCCGGGCCCGCTGTCGGCGCAGTAGGCGAGGAGGTCGATGGTGAGCTCTTCGGTGACGGTCTCGCCGGCCAGCCGGCGACGGGCGATCTCTTCCCCGGGGAGATCGGCGAGCGCGGGCAGCAGGTGATGACGGCGCCACCGTAGGCGTGCGCCGAGGGTGGGTACCCAGTGGTCGGTCGAGAAAAAAATGAGCTCCATGTCCCTGCGGAAGGAGTAGGTGCCACCGTCATCCACCGGCACGAGGTCGATCGGGTAGGGACGACCCCCTTCGAGACGGGCGTGGGTGGCGAGCAGGTTCTCGACCTCGGCCGCGATCGGACGCGGGACCACGAGGGTCGCGGGCCCCATGGACTGGAGGAACCGCTGGCTTGCCCAGTAGGCGACCCCACCCAGGTGGTCCATGTGGCCGTGGCTGATGACGACCGTGGACATGGGTGGCAGCGCCCGGTGGGGGCGGCCCGCATCGAGGGCGAGATGAAGCTGCGGCAGCAGAATCAGCGTGCCCTCGCCGGCCCGCGAGCCTCCGGCGAGGGTCAGAGCGCCCCAGGTCGTCTCGATCTGAAGCCTGCGCAGGTTCATTCCCTCACTATCCGCCGGAACCGCTTATCTTAGGTACCAGATAGAAGTTGGGTCGTGCCTTGCTGTCGGGAAGGTCGACGCGGAGGGTCCAGTCGCTGCCCGGCGGCAGGTTCCTGGTGAAGCTGGAGGAGCCGAGCGCGCCGAACTTGGCGTCCACCAGGCGGACCCCCAACGTTCGATGGCCCGACGGGGCGAGGATCACCCGTTTGACCGTGCCGCGGCCCCGGCGTTTGAAACCCAGGAAGCCCTTGCTCGAGAAGTCGAAGGGAACCTCGGCCAGCAACTCACCGTCGAGGGTGACCGAGACCGTGCCGGCGCCGATCGGGGAGTCGAAGTAGAGAGTGATGCGGGAGATGCCGGGTGTTGGTCGCGGGCTAGGTCGCATGGGCGCGGCCCCGGTCTCTCCACCGCTGGTGCGTGGTGAGGTGGTCCGGGAGGAACGCCGAGAGGTACTCCGCGCCCGCTCCTCCGACAGCTCGAGAAAGCTCGCCGCGATCTCGTTCATGGAGTCGAGTTCGAGCGCTTCACGAAAGCGATTGGCGGCGCTTGAGTAGCTGCCGCGGCGGTACAGCCGCCGGCCCTCCGTGACCAGGGTGGTGACCCGTGCCTGGTTCTCCGCGCTGGTGCGCTCCTCTTCGAAGCCGAGGCGGATCGAATGGGCGAGCCGGCGCGCTGCGGGGGAGGATGGCGCCTGGTCGAGGGCCGCGCGGACGGCGGTCTCCGCCGCCGGGAAATCTCGCGCGAGTAACCGACTTTGCGCGGTCTGCAGCGAGCTGACGACCCCGTTGAGGTTGATGATCGACGCCTCCGACGGGGCGATGAATGGTCCGCGGTCGAGCTGCAGCCGCAGCCCGAGCACCGTCGCCAGGAAGAGGAGGCCTGGGGCCAGGACGATCATCCATGCCCAACGTGGCGCCACCTGCCAGTGCATGAACTCTGGCAGCGGCTTCTGCATCCACGCGCGCAGCCGCCCAATGCTGGTCAATTCCTCTCCAAGGGCCTCTGCCGCAGCCCCTGACGCGCGTTGCCCGACGTGGATGCGGGTCTCCAGGTCGGGCTGGAAGACGCCGGTGCTGCCGACGTCCCCGGGCTCACGCTGGACCAGTGACCGGGCGAGAGCGGCGAGCACCTGCGCCAGCTCGCCTCCGGTCTGGAACCGGCGCTCCGGATTCTTTTCCAGACACTTGAGGACGATCGGGTTGAGGGCGGCCGGAATGTCCTCGCCGAGGGTCGACGGGATGGGACAGGGCGCCTGGACAATGCGCAGGGTGACCTCGTGCATCGTCTCCCCGTTGAAGGGGCGCTGCCCGGTGAGCAGGGTAAAGAAGACAACTCCGAGAGAGAAGAGGTCGGAGCGCCGGTCCACCGTTTTGCCTGTGATCTGCTCGGGGGACATGAAGTTTGGCGTGCCGATGAACTGTCCGTCGACGGTGAGGTTCGAGGTTTCGAGGCGGGCGACCCCGAAGTCGGTGATCTTGGCGGTTCCGTCGCGGGTGAGGATGATGTTGGCGGGCTTGATGTCGCGGTGGATCACGCCCATCGAGTGGGCGTAGTCGAGGGCGAGGGCGACATCGGCGGCGATCCGGGCGGCCTCGGAGGGACGAAAGCGCTGCCCCGAAGCCGCCACCTGCTTGAGGTCCCTCCCCTCGATGTATTCCATGGCGATGTAGACGAGGCCGGACTCGGGATCCTCGCCGACGTCGTGGATGGTGACGATGCCGGGGTGGTTGAGCCGTCCCGCCGCCCGCGCCTCCCGGATGAAGCGCTCACGGAACTCGTCGGCGAAATTGACATCCAGATCCACACGCAGCGTCTTCAGTGCGACCCGGCGGTCGATGATCGGGTCGCGGGCGAGGTAAACCACCCCCATCGCCCCGCGGCCGAGGGTCTCGAGGATCTCGTAACGGCCAACCTGCGTCACAGACATCATGATCATTGTATCGTTGCCCGCTTGCCATCATTGTGAGCTCACCAGATAAGTACTCCTCCGGCTTTGATGAAGACTCTTCAGAGGGCGTGTGACCCGCCGCTTTGAGCTGCTCACAGATTCAAACTTCCGGCTTTGCATGGGGGTATCTACCGGCGGCGGCGTGGGAAGGTAAGTGCCAATCTGGCGCTGGGCGGGCCGAATCGACGCCGACAGCGGCCTCATCGAGGGAGCGAGAGTGGGCATAATCCTTGCTTTTACTCGCTCGGAAGCCTATTGGCTTACGGGGGAATTATGGAAACACGAGCAACAGAGATAGACATCGATCGGGCGGCGGCACGGCTTGGAGAGATCCAGCGCGCGGTGTCGGAGGTCGTGGTTGGCCAGGACCGCCTGGTGGAGTTCCTGCTGGTGGCGATGCTGTGCCGGGGGCACGTCCTCCTCGAGGGCGTCCCTGGTCTGGCCAAGACCCTCACCGTGCGCACCCTGGCGGGTGTGATCGGCGGCGCCTTCCAGCGGCTGCAGTTCACACCGGATCTTCTGCCCGCGGATGTCACGGGGACCCAGATATTCGATCCCAGAACCTCGCAGTTCGTTCCGCACACCGGTCCGGTCTTCTCCAACCTGGTGCTCGCCGACGAGATCAACCGGGCGCCGGCAAAGGTGCAGTCGGCCCTGCTCGAGGCCATGGAGGAGCGCCAGGTCACGATCGGCGACACGACCCACGATCTCCCCGATCCCTTTGTCGTGCTGGCGACCCAGAACCCGATCGAGCAGGAGGGTACCTACCCCCTGCCCGAGGCGCAGCTCGACCGTTTTCTCTTCAAGGTGCTGGTGGACTACCCCGCTCCGGAGGAGGAGC
>DAOWFV010000043.1 GCA_030637805.1 Acidobacteriota bacterium
CATGTCTATCGTTCGATCCTCGAAGGGCTGGCTTACGCCCTGCGCGAGGGGGCCGAGCGCTGCCAGCGCCGCAGCGGGGTGAGGATGACCGAGGTGCGGGTGGCCGGCGGGGGTTCCCAGAGCGATGCCGCCATGCAGATCACCGCCGACATCTTCGGCCTGCCCGCCTCGCGGCCCCACGTCTACGAGGCATCCGGTCTAGGCGCCGCCATCGACGCCGCGGTGGGGGTTGGGCTGCACCCCGACTTCAACACGGCGGTCGCCGAAATGACGCGCATTGGCGCCACGTTCGAGCCCGATCCCGCCAACCGCGCCCTCTACGACAGCCTCTACCGCGAGGTCTACCTCAAGCTCTACCGCCGCCTGCAGCCCTTGTACGAGCGCATCCGCGCCATCACCGGCTACCCACCGTAATCGGCAGAACTGCTTGTCTTGGTCTCTTAACAACGAACAAGTACGTAGGGCAGTATCACGCTGTCAGACCTGAGACCTGAGACCTGAGACCTGAAACCTGAAACCTGAAACCTGCGACCTGAAACCTGCGACCTGACCGGCTTCGGTATGATCCGATGGCGGAGTGTGCATCCGAGATGAATCGAGAAGCCATGGCAGCAACTGCGATCGCTCACCCCAACATCGCCCTCGTCAAGTACTGGGGCAAGCGGGACGTGGAGCGCAACATCCCCGCCGTGGGGTCGCTCTCGATCACCCTCGACGGGCTCACGACCACCACCAGGGTTCAGTTCGATGCCGAGCTCTCCGAGGATAGTTTTGTTCTCGGCGGGCGCGAGGCTCCGGAGATGCAGCAGCGGGTGGCGCGCTGTCTGGATTGCATCCGAGAGCGCGCGGGCACGAGCCTCCACGCCCGGGTGGAGAGCTGGAACGATTTTCCGACCGCCGCCGGGCTCGCCTCCTCGGCTTCCGGCTTCGCCGCGTTGGTAGTGGCTGCGGACCAGGCGTTGGCCGTCGGGCTCCCGCGAGCCGAGCTTGCCGACCTCGCCCGTCGTAGCTCGGGCTCCGCGGCACGCTCGCTCTTCGGCGGTTTCGTCGAGCTCCGTCTGACTCCGGATGACGAACGTCCCACCGAGGTCCGGCGGATCCTCGAGCCGGCACAGTGGCCCCTCCGGGTCGCGGTCGCGGTGACCGAGGCTGGACCCAAAGCCGTCGGCTCCACCGAGGGCATGCTGCTCACCGAGCGGACTTCGCCGTACTTCCAGGCCTGGGTGGAGTCCTCCGAAGGCGACCTGGCCGAAGCGCGGAGCGCCGTAGAGCGGGGGGACTTCGAGGCCCTGGCCGAGATCAGTGAGTCGAGCTGCCTCAAGATGCACGCGGTCATGCTCTCGGCAAGGCCGGGCCTTGTCTACTGGAACGGGGCAACGGTCGAGTGCATCCGTCGGGTTCGGGAGCTGCGGGCTGACGGGGTGCCGGTCTTCTTCACCGTGGACGCGGGCCCGCAGGTGAAGGCGGTGTGTCTCCCCGAGGCCTTCGACCGCGTGGCCGGAGAGCTGCAGGCCGTCCCAGGGGTCACGAATCTGTTGGAGAGCGGGCTCGGTGAAGGGGCCCGGGCGGTCAATCCGTGACCGAGCCGGTCCAAACGTCAGCGCCCGGCAAGCTGGTCCTCATCGGGGAGTACGCGGTTCTGTTCGGCGCTCCGGCGGTCGTGATTGCGGTGAATCGTCGAGCGCGGGTCGAGCTCGTGCCTTCGGCTGGCGGACGCTGGTCGTTCACCGCCCCCGGCCTGGCTGCCGAACCTGCCGATCTCGAGCTGGGAGCGAATGGAGACCTGAGTTGGCTCGGTGATGCAGCGACCGCGCGCAGGCATTTTGGGCTCGTCGAACGGCTACTGAACGGGCTCACGGAAGCAGGAATTATCGAGCCGAGAGCCCTGCCCCCGCCGCAGGCTACCCTCGACACGAGGGCCTTCTTCCACGGCTCCGGGGACGAGCGCAAGAAGCTGGGTCTCGGTTCGAGCGCAGCCCTCACGGTGGCTCTGGCCTCCGCTCTCCTCGGATGGGCCGGCAAGGAACGCCCGCCGGACCCTGAGTGGCTCCGGACATTGGTCGATCTGCACCGCGGGATGCAGGGGGGCCTCGGATCGGGGATCGACGTGGCGGCCAGCCTCCTCGGCGGAGTGGTTCGCTACCAACTCGAAGGCGCCGGGGTGGAGCCGGTGGCGGCGGCGCTTGCCTTGCCTGAGGACCTGCAGATGCTCTGCATCTGGACCGGTCGCCCGGCGAGCACCGGCGACCTCCTGGCGCGGCTCGAGGCCTCTCGCGAGGAGGATCCACAGGCTGTGGAACAGGCGCTCGGACGCCTGGGCGAGGTTTCGGTGGAGGGGGTGGGGGCGCTCGAGAGGGGCCGATCGGCCGACTTTCTCGAGGTTGTGGAGGCATTCTGGGACGCTCTCGAGGATCTCGGGCGTGAGATCGGGCTGCCGATCCTATCCGACGAGCACCGACGTTTGCACCGGCTGGCTTCTGAATTCGGGGTCCGCTACAAGCCGAGCGGCGCCGGCGGCGGTGATTTCGGACTGGCCTTCACCACCGACCCGGGTCAGGCGGCGGCGATGGCGGCTCGAGCGACAGCCGACGGTTTCAAAGTCCTGGACCTCCGGGTGGACCCTGTCGGGCTAGCGTGTAATTGTTGAGAACTTCACTATTTGGCGCGAATTTGCTATAAACGCGGACCGGGCCGGTGGGTGAGATCGGCTGTACAATAAATCGTCGCCGATAGCCGCTCGCTGGACCGCGGGTATGAGGTCCGGGCTAGAATCATTCCGAGAACACGGTGTTTTGAAGATCGAAGAGGTGGAGAAGATCGTGAAAGACTCGTGCATCCCGTCCTTCCACAAGCTCAGCATCGAGGAGAGGGTCCGTGCGATTCGCGATCGGGGGCTGATCTCGCAGCAGGATTACAAGAACCTGCTCGCCGGCCGCAACGTGCTCAGCGTCGACAGCGCGGGCGCGATGATCGAGAACGTGGTCGGCGTTATAGGCCTGCCGGTGGGATTGGGCCTCAACTTCCGCATCAACGACAAGGACTACGTGGTGCCGATGGCGGTGGAGGAACCGTCGATCGTGGCCGCTGTCAGTTATGCCGCCAAGACGGTGCGCAGCTCTGGCGGGTTCGAGACCTCGAGCACCGAACCCATCCTCATTGGCCAGATTCAGGTCATGGACGTTCCCCACCCCAGCCAGGCCCGCGCCAGGCTCCTGCAGCGTAAGGAGGAGGTGCTCAACCTGGCCAACAGCCTCCACCCACGCCTGGTGGCGCGTGGCGGCGGCGCCCGCGATCTCGAGGTCTTCCTGCACCCGGCCGCTGCCGACTCGATGGAGATGCTGGTTGTGCACCTTCTGGTAGACACCTGCGATGCCATGGGCGCCAACCTCGTCAACACCATGTGCGAAGGCGTGGCCTCCCTGGTCGAGGTCATCAGCGGCGGCAAGGTCTTTCTTCGCATCCTCTCCAACCTGGCGGACCGCTCGTTGGTGCGGGCGCGGATGCGGGTTCCGGTCGAGGAGCTCACGAACAACGGTTTCGACGGCGAACAGGTGCGCGACGGCATCATCGTCGCGGCCGAGTTTGCCAACGTCGACCCCTACCGTGCGGCCACCCACAACAAGGGCATCATGAACGGCATCGACGCCGTGGCGCTGGCCACTGGAAACGATTGGCGGGCGGTGGAGGCGGGCGCTCACGCCTATGCGGCCAGGGGCAGCAGCTATACCTCGCTGACCCGCTGGTTCCGGGACGACGAGGGGTGCCTGGTCGGAGAGATCGAGCTTCCCCTCAAGGTGGGCATCGTCGGTGGATCTTTGGAGTCCAACCCGACAGTGGACCTCAACCTCCGCCTGCTCAACGTCGAGTCGGCGCGCGAGCTCGCCGAGGTCATGGGGGCGGTCGGGCTCGCCCAGAACTTCGCCGCGCTGCGGGCCCTCGTCACCGAAGGGATCCAGCAGGGGCACATGACCCTGCACGCGCGCAGCGTGGTCAGCGCCGCAGGCACGCCGCCGGAGCTTTTCGACACGGTGGTGGACCGCATCGTCGCGTCGGGTGAGATCAAGGTCTGGAAGGCGAAGGAGCTCCTCCATCAGGTGCAGACCGAGGCGGGCGCCGATGCCGAGGAGGCGGCCCTCGCCGAGCGGTCCGAGATGGCGTGCGGTCACGGGAAGATCATTCTCTTCGGTGAGCACGCCGTGGTCTACGGCAGCCGGGCGATTGCGGCGCCGGTGCCTCTGGCGGTGCACGCACGGGTTGTCGATACGAATGACGGGGTCTGGCTGGTGATGCCCCGCTGGGGCGTCGAGCAGCGTCTCCACGAGGACCCGAGGAAACGAAGCTCTATTGAAGAGACCGCCGCCCTGGTCCTCGACGGACTGGGGCTCGGCCAGCGGAACATGCGCATCGAGGTGTATTCGCAGATTCCCAGGGCGATGGGGCTGGGTGGTTCGGCCGCCGTGGCGGTGGCCATCATCCG
>DAOWFV010000059.1 GCA_030637805.1 Acidobacteriota bacterium
GGAGGGCGCGTGGTCATCGGTACATTGTGCCAAGAAAATTCGGAATTCGGAATTCGGAATTCGGAATTTCCGGCGCGAGGAGTCGATCATGGCGCTGGTACGGGTTGCCCGCGTTTGGTCGCTGTGACCCCCGGCTGTAAGCGGCTGATCTCTCCCAGACTGCCGCTGCATCCGATGCTGAGTTACCCGACCGAGTCCGGTCAGCGCGCCCAAGCGCGGGCAATACGCTTGGAAAACCCGTATTGCTTCCCAGCGTCGACAATTCCGAATTCCGAATTCCGAATTCCGAACTCGCCGCGAAGCGGCGTTATTGCGCCGCTTTGCGGCGCGCGTGCTCCCACAGTTGGGCGACAGTCGTATCGTCGGGGGCCGGCACGGCGGCGCCGCGCTGGCAGAGATCGCGGCGTAGGGTCCCCATGCGGGCGGCCATCTCGAGTAGTCGGCTGCCGAGGCCCGAGTCGGCGGCCGAGAGCTCGGTGAGGTGAGAGGATATCTCCTCGAGCCGGTCGAACGCATTGCACACGAGCACGCCGTGGTTGCGTGCGCGCAGGGCGGCGTCGACCCGCTCAGGGAGATCCCCCCAGCCCTCGAGGGCGCCCATTTCGAGGTCGTCCGAGAGAACCACCGGCGCTCCCGGCAACCCCGCTGCCCGCTCCACAACGGCGCGGGAAAGGGAGGCCGGTCGCTCTGCGTCGCCGAGGCCGGGCACCACGACATGCCCCACCATGACGACGGGGATCTCGGATGCGAGTGCCTCGAAGACGCCGAGGTGGCGTTTGAGCTCCTCCTCGCCGGGGTCGAATATCGGCAACTCTTCGTGAGTATCGGTCGGCACTGCGCCGAGACCGGGAAAGTGCTTACAGCACCCTGTCACGCCCCACTCGGCCAGACCCTCGGTGAATATGCGGGCGAGGACTGCGACCCGCTCCGGGTCGTCGCTGAAGCAGCGACCCTGCCGGTCGAGGAGTCCGTTGGGGTATTTGAGGTCCACAACCGGCGCCAGGTCGAGGTGGATGCCGAGGCTGCAGCAGGCGGCGCCAGCTGCCTCGCCGAGGGCACGGACGGCGCGACGACCGGCGGTGCCGGCCTCCGCCGCCGTGGGGAGATCGCCCCACAGACCCTCGAGCCGATTGACAACGCCTCCCTCGAGGTCCACCGCGACGAAGGGTCGTGGCTCCAACTCCTGCAGGCTTGCGACCAACTCCCGGGTCTGCTCCGGCGAGTCGATGTTGCGAGCGAAGAGAATCACCCCGGTGGGCTGGACCTGCTCCAATACCCTCCGTTCTTCGGCGCCGAGCCTGACCGACGGCAGACCCACCACGAGTGGCATCGACTCAATTTTCATCATCCACCTTGGCCCGCAGCTCGGCGAGCAGGTTGAGTGCCTCCAACGGGGTCATGCCATTCAGCTCGAGGCGTCGCAGACGGTCTGCCACCTCGTCCATCGGCGAGCGAAAGAGGTCGAGCTGGTTGATACGATCGGCCGTGGCGTTCGGTGGCGTCTGGATCACAGGGTCGCCGGTCACATTGAGCTCATGGCGCTCGAGGTTGGTCAACACCTGCTCGGCTCGGCTGCACACCTCCTCGGGGACTCCCGCCAGACGGGCGACGTGGATGCCGTACGAGTGGTCTGCGGGGCCCTCGACCACCCGGTGAAGAAAGAGGATGGAGCCGCGCCACTCCTTCACCGCCATGGACCGGTTCACCAACCGCGGCAGCAAGCGGGCGAGGTCGGTGAGCTCGTGGTAGTGAGTGGCGAAGAGGACGAGAGCCGCGTGGTCCTCGCGGTCGTGCAGGTGCTCGACGATCGACCAGGCCAGGGACAGGCCGTCGAAGGTTGCGGTCCCACGACCGACCTCGTCGAGGATGACCAGGGAGCGGGGGGTCGCGTGGTGGAGGATGTTGGCGGCCTCGGTCATTTCCACCATGAAGGTGGACTCTCCCCGAGCCAGCATGTCGGAGGCGCCGACCCTGGTGAAAATTCGGTCGGTGAGCCCGATCACCGCTTCCGCGGCCGGTACGAAAGAGCCGGCGTGCGCCATCAAGGTGATGAGTGCGTTCTGCCGCAAGTAGGTGGATTTCCCGCCCATATTGGGTCCGGTGAGAAGCACGATTTGGGATGAATCCGGTTCGAGTCGGCAATCGTTGGGGATGAACGGCGGGTCCCGCTGCACCTCCTCGAGTACGGGGTGACGCCCTTCGCTGATGTTGATCCCCGTTTCTTCCGCCATGATCGGGCGGCAGTAACCCCAGTGTCGCGCGCGATCGGCGAACGCGGCCAGTACGTCGAGGCGGGCGACAGTCGCCGCAGCGGCCGCAATCCTCTGCGCATGGACCGAGAGATCGTCCACCAGCTCCTGATACAGCTGCCGTTCGCGCGCGATCGCGCGCTCCTCGGCGGAAAGAATGCGGGCTTCCAGCTCCTTGAGCTCGGGGGTGACGAAGCGCTCGGCGTTGGTCAGGGTTTGGCGGCGGTCGTAGTCCTCGGGGACCCTGTCGAGCTTGGACTTGCTGATCTCGATGTAGTAACCGAAGACCTTGTTGTAGCGCACCTTGAGCGAGGAAATCCCGGTGCGCTTGCGCTCTCTGGCCTCGATGCCGGCAAGCAGCTCCCTACCACCGCGAGCGAGGTTTCGCTGCTCGTCGATCTCCTCGTCCCACCCGCCGGCGATCGCGCCAGATCCGACCACCTGAGGCGGCTCTACCGCGAGACGTCGGTGGAGGGTCTCGGCCAGATCGGTCATTGGATCGAGGCCATCGGTGAGCTGGCGCAGTCGGGAGCAGGTGGCGTTCTCGGTGGCCCGCCGAACCCCCGGGAGGAGGTCGAGCCCGGAGCGGAGGCCGTGCAGCTCACGAGGGGTTGCGAGGCCGAGTCCGACCCGGGCCGCCAGGCGCTCCAGATCCGGCAGGTGTTCCAGCGCCGTTCTCAGGCTCTCCAGGAGATCGGGATCGTCCACCAGCTCGGCCACAGCCCGGTGACGCTCTGCTATCTCCTCGAGATCGATGCTGGGTCGCACCACGCGGTCTCGTAGCAGTCGCGAGCCCATGCGGGTCCGAGTTTGGTCGAGAATGCCCACCAGCGAGCCCTTGCGCGTCCCGTCAGCCGCCCGTTCCACCTCGAGGTTGCGCAACGTAGCGCGGTCGATGACCAGGGAGTCGCCGATCTCCCGGCACACGAAGGCGCCAAGGTGGTGAAGGGCGCCCTTCTGGGTGCTCTCGAGATAGCCAAGGAGGGCGCCTGCCATGCCGACAAGGGGCTCTCCGGAATCCAGTCCGAAGCCTCGCAGTGAACCGACATCGAGGACCCGCCGCAGGCGCTGCTCGCCGGCGCTCGGGGAGAAGGCCTCGGACGGGACCGGTGTCACGGTGGGCGCGGGAAGCTCGGGGGGCCAGACCTTCTGCCAGCCGGCCCAGTCCTCAGAAACCAGAATCTCACGTGGGCGCAGGCGGGCGAGCTGCTCTGCGAGAGATTGGGAATCATTGCAGCGAATGCCCTCGAAGGTGCCTGTGCTGATCTCGATCCAGGCCATGGCCGCGGCCTCGTCGTCTCCGCCGAAGGCGGCGAGGTAGCAATGCTCGGAGCCGTCAAGGAGCTCGGTGTCCGAGATCGTGCCCGGTGTGTGGGTGCGGATGATCTCGCGGCGGACCAGACCCTTGGCCTTGGCGGGGTCCTCTACCTGCTCGGCGACCGCAACACGGAACCCGGCGTCGAGGAGCTTGCCGAGATAGCCGTCGAAGGCATGGTAGGGGACGCCGCACATGGGCGCCTCCACCGAGTCGTTCTGACGGCGGCGGGTGAGGGTGATGCCGAGCACGGGAGCTGCCTGCTGCGCATCCTCGAAGAAGAGCTCGTAGAAGTCTCCCATGCGGTAGAGCAGGAGAGCGGATCCGGCCTGCTCCTTGAGCGCGAGGTACTGCTGGAGCATGGGAGTCATCTTCACCGGATCATCCTCCACGTCCGCATATCTCGCCGGGTTTCGTCGCGAGGGCGGCGAGGTGCTGTGCCCAGTGGTGTTTTCGATCCGAGGGGCGCGGAGGCATACTTGATAGTACGTCGAGCACCCCGAGGTGAGAAAACGGCGCTGGTTGCGGTGCATCGCCGGCCGCAGCAGGAACCTGGCGAGATATGCGGGCTAGTCACGCTCGCCCTCACCCGGTCAACGGAGGGAACTCGGCCAGCACCCGCCACACAGACTTTTTCAGTATTTTCGCCGGTTCGATGACACTCATCGTGATCTCCGAAATCTGTCCCGACCACAGAATCTGCGAGGTGAGGGGGTCGAGCATCTTGATGATGAGCGTGCCGCTCTGGTGTGCACTGGTGGCGTAGGACCTTGGCATGGGGTCGGCACCACCGCCTTCGGGTGCGACCTGCGGCGCTTTTGCCCCGCGGAAGATGAGGTCAAAAGCAACTCTGAAGTCCGGGGTGCCGTCCTCGATACGAGTGTAGCCGCGAGCGGTGAGTTCCTCCTCGAGTGCGGTGCGGACCATTTTCTCGGCCGGGAGATAGCGGGTGTAGTCGGCGTCCTTGCTGTCACTTGCAAAACGGAAGGTCTTCCACTCGAGAAACGGGGTTGTTTTTGTGTACTCGACACGCACGGGCAACTCGGATGTCGAGCTGCAGGCGCCGGCCAGAAGAACTGCGGCGACCGCGATTGGGATCGAGAGTCTAACCATCACTACCCTCCCCGTCGTCTCGGGCCGTTGCCCGCGGAACGAATCTCCCAGTGGATCTAGCCCGCACTTCTCACCAGGTGTCTACTGCGGACGGCGAATCGCGGTTTCACGCCAAGCGATCATGGAACCAGCGTCAGCACGCTCTCGGTCGGACCGGGGAGCAGAGGCGTCGCCACGCCCTCCACCCAGGCGTCGTGCCCGGCACCGAAGTACGGCGACAGGGGGTGCCCACTTTGCCCTCCGGGCATGTGAAAGTACCCCTCGTCCTCGCGCCCCGGCGAGACTGCCAACCTTTCGGAGGCGCCCCAACCGGGAGACTGCACCCGCGGCATATTGCTGTCGCCGGGCAGCGTCCGCCGGGGCATGTCGAGCCATCGGGAGAGGGCCGGCATTGCCCGGCTCAGCGGATGGCGCATGGACAGCGTGTTGCGGGCGCCCCATGTCTGGTCTGCGAGTTCGCCGCCGAGCTCGGCGAAGTAC